>JASFIX010000356.1:0-5183 GCA_050122435.1 Desulfobacterales bacterium | reverse complement strand
GTGGGCGTTTTCCCGCTGGATGGCCGAAAGCTCAGCAGTCACGTCGGTGGCGGTCTGCGAGGGCCGCCAGATGCCGGCGACTTCCAGTCCCAGCTTGGGAATTGTTACTTCCGAGGCTTTAACCATGGCTTCCACCCAGGCCTGTTTTTCGCCCACAATGGCCACTCTTGGCTTCTGGATGCCTACCGCCTTGCGCATGATACCGCCGACGGTAGCCAGGTGGATGAAATTGGTTTTGGCCAGCAACATGTTGTTAAACGGTGTAATGCGAAACCAGTATTTGTAACGGTCATAATCTTCACCCACCCGGTCGCATATTTTTTTGGTAGCCGCACCGCACCCTAAAAAGATGGTTCTATAATCCATGGCAATATCCTGCATTGCCAGAACGGCTTCGGTACGAAAGCCGCCGACCACGAAATTAACCTTTTCCCGGGTCAGCAGCAATTCCATGGCATTGGTGGCATCCGTCATGCTTAAAAATTCGTTGGAATCAGCCTTAACCAGCTCGATTTTAAATTGCCTGTCGCCGACTTTAAAACCACCGGCGGAATTGATCTCATCCTGGGCCATTAACGCGCCATTCCAATGCCCCTTGCCCTGCACGAAATTCATAGGACCGATAACACCGATTTTAATAGTGTCGGCTCCAAGGGCTGGCAAACTAACGATCATGACGAGCAAAAACGCCATTAACGCGGTCATTAGAATCATAGGTCTTTTCATGACCTGCCTCCTTTCAGTTTGAGGTTGTCTTCTATATTGACCTTAAGATTTATGGTGGGTTCTTTTTGAGGCACTACAATCCCCTGAAAAATGGTGTCGATGATATCGTCGACTAAAGCCAACAAGTCGTCCGGTTTACCCAGCAAGCATTTTCGGGTCACCAGATGCTCAACCGTCCCCCAAAGGATGGCCCGTACCAAATAGGGTTGAATGTCTGAACGAAATTCTCCGTTGTGCATGCCTTCCTCTAAAACATGAATCGTTTTTCTGGCGGCTGACTGCACGATTTTATACGCTTCGGTTTTTTGAAAGTTGCGATGACCTTTGAGGGTCAGCATGACAATATTGGCGTAGTCAGGATTTTCGGCATACAACCCCAAATGGCTGTGGACCAAAAATCGTAATTTATTGGCGGCGCCCTTGAGATATTTCAAGATTTCATGACTTTTTTCTTCGTATGCCTGGGTCGTTTGGGCGGGGATGGAAAAGAGCAATTCCTCTTTGGAAGAAAAGTATTCGTAAATTGTAGCTTCAGAGACTTTTGATTTTCTGGCGATTTCGGAGATGGTGGCTTCATGAAAGCCTTTTTTGGCAAAAATGCTTTCAGCTGCCTTTAAAATAGCAGCTCCTTTGGCCGGGTTTTTATGTGCCTTGTAATTCTTTTTGGAATTTTTATGGGTACTGGTAGCCATAAAATTCAGATTCCGGACGAATATATAAATTGGCAAGGCCTAAAGTAAAAACAGTTATAATTTAGTTTTATCTGTATATTAATATCTACAATATATTGTCAAGCAAATTTTAGAAGCAAATCTACAAAATTAAGTAAAAAAATTCAATGCTATTATGAAATTTTTAAAAAAAACATTGACTGTCTATATAAACCTGGGGTACGTCAATTTTTGGACTTAATAATTTTTACGAATTTTGCCGAACAGATATATTGTTTATGAGCCCCGAATCGCTCGTTTCCATCGTAAGATATAAAAAACCGCTGAAATCGGTTCGCAAAGCTATTGAGCTTAGCCAGGGACTGGACCACCTGCCCCGTAAGGCCCGCGTGTTTATTAAACCCAATATCGTATTCTGGACCCGGGAAACGGATTTTCCCAAATACGGGGTGATTACGACCAGCCGCGTTGTTGAAGACATGGTGGTTCTGCTCAAAGAATACGGTGTGGATCAGATTCTCATGGGCGAAGGCACGGTATTGAGCGATCCCAAAGCCACCGAGGATCAGGAACACGCCTTTGACACACTGGGATATGGTGCGTTACAAAAACGCTACGGGGTAAAATTGGTAAATATCTGGAAGCGACCCTTTAAAAAGGTCGATCTGGGAAACGGGGTGGTGCTTAAATTTAATTCGGATATTCTGGAATCCGATTTTGTCGTGGATTTGCCGGTTTTAAAAACACACAGCATGACGGTAGTCAGTCTGGGAATCAAGAATCTAAAAGGGATGATCGATATCCCTTCGCGCAAAAAATGCCATAATACCGATGCCCAAAAAGACCTGCATTTTATGGTAGCCAGACTTGCTGACCCTATGCCGCCCATGATGACCTTGCTGGACGGCATTTATACTTCAGAGCGCGGACCCAATATCGACGGAACCATGCATCGCAGCAATTTGTTGGTCGCTTCAGCCGATGTGCTTTCGGCCGACATGGTCGGTGCGGCGGTATTGGGCCACCCGCCAGAGAATGTGCCTCATCTGGTGCATGCTGCCCGCAACCGTAAAAGACCGGTTGACCTTTCCGACATAGAAGTCGTTGGAGAATCGATTGATAAGGTCACATCGCCGCACCAATGTGATTTTCCGTACACCGAAGACGAATCCCTGCCGCTGCCCATCTCTAAAATGGGGGTCACGGGACTGTCTTATTACAAGTACGATCTAAGTCTGTGTACCTATTGCTCGGGTCTGACGCGCACCGCCTTCTATGCGATTGCCAAGGCCTGGCAGGGTGACCCCTGGGATGATGTTGAAGTGCTCAGCGGTAAGGTCATGCAACCTAAGCCGGGCAAAAAGAAAACCATCCTGTTTGGCAAGTGCATGCACCAGGCCCATAAGGACAACCCGGACATACATGAAATGATTGCAATTAAGGGGTGCCCTCCCAAGCCGGCATCGATCTTCAAGGCTTTTCAGCAAGCCGGGATTCAGGTCGATGCAAACATTTTTGAAAACATCCAAAAACTCCCCGGGCAATTTTTCAGGCGCTATGAAGGCCGGCCGGAGTTCAAGGAGGGCCATTTTCAGATCTGCTAGCGTCATGTTTCAAAATGTGGGTTTCAGATGTAAGGTTTCACCAAAATTTAGGTTTCAGGTTTCAGGTGTCAGGTTTCAGTGTTCAGCATCTGAATTTGAGATACTTCATCCCGATCAATGCTGACACCTGATCCGCCTTCGGCGGAAACACTGAACACGCGCTAAAGCGCAGAGGGGTAAAAATTATGTTATTTGAATTTTCAGACAAGGCCAGCGATTTGCAGGAACAGCTCAAGGCATTCATGGATAAACACATCTATCCGAATGAATCGGAGTTTTATCGCCAACTCAATGAGGGCGATCGCTGGAAAGTTATTCCGCTTCTGGAAGACCTTAAAGAAAAGGCCAGGGCCGAAGGGTTGTGGAATCTGTTCCTGCCGGAGAGTGAGTATGGGGCCGGGCTGACCAACTACGAGTATGCCCCGATGTGTGAAATCATGGGTCGTGTCTATTGGGCGTCGGAAGTTTTCAACTGCTCGGCGCCGGATACCGGCAATATGGAAGTGCTGGTGCGATACGGTTCAGAGGAACAAAAGGAGCGGTGGCTCAACCCCTTGCTGGAGGCCAAAATTCGATCTGCGTTCTGTATGACCGAGCCTGACGTGGCTTCCTCGGATGCCCGCAATATTGAGGCCAGTATCGTCCGCGACGGCGATGAATATGTGATCAACGGCCACAAATGGTGGATATCGGGCGCCGGAGATCCCCGCTGTGAAATATACATATTCATGGGCAAGACCGATCCTGAAGGACACCCCTACCGCCAGCAGTCCATGATTCTGGTGCCGCGGGATACGCCGGGCGTTGAAGTTAAGCGCATGCTGCCGGTCTTCGGCTTTGACGGCGCGCCCCATGGTCATGGCGAGATCATCTTCAAAGATGTGCGCGTTCCGGTTTCCAATATTTTACTCGGAGAGGGTAGGGGATTTGAAATCGCCCAGGGGCGGCTCGGGCCGGGCCGGATTCATCATTGCATGCGCACCATCGGCGTCGCCGATCGGGCGCTGGAAGAGATGTGCCGCCGGGTCAAGACCCGCGTGGCCTTCGGGCGGCCGCTAGCTGAAATGGGCCAGATCCGCCAGGACATTGCCCGCTCCCGCTGCGAAATCGATCAGGCCCGTTTGCTGACTCTGTATGCGGCCCACCGCATGGATACGGTCGGCAATAAAGTGGCCCGAACCGAAATCGCCATGATCAAAGTGGTCGCTCCCAATATGGCCCTCAAAGTCATCGACCGAGCGATTCAAGCCCACGGCGGAATGGGTGTTTGCAATGATACATGGCTGGCCGGGGCCTACGCCAATATTCGAACGCTGCGGCTGGCCGATGGCCCGGATGAAGTTCATCGTGAGGTCATTGCCAGACTGGAACTGGGAAAAGAATCATGAATACCGAAGCCAAACTTACGCCGGTAAGGGAGGCGCACCGTTTCGATGAGACCGCTTTAGCGAAATACCTGGCAGCTGAACTCGATGGTTTCTGCGAACCGTTCAGTATTTTGCAGTTTGAAGGCGGGCAGTCCAATCCGACGTTTCTCCTGGATTGCGGTGCTCATAAATTTGTACTCCGTAAAAAGCCGCCCGGTAAACTCCTTCCTTCCGCACACCAGGTAGACCGTGAGTACCGAGTTATGAAGGCGCTTGAGCATAGCGACGTGCCGGTGCCCAGGATGTATCTGCTGTGTGAAGACGAGAACGTAATCGGGACCGCATTTTTCGTGATGGAATACGTTGATGGGCGGTTGTTTTCGGATGTAACCCTGCCGGGGCTGTCACCCGCAGAGCGCCGGGCGATATATGTTGAAATGATCCGGGTGCTGGCGGCCCTGCATTCGGTGGATTACCTAGCGCTGGGGCTATCCGATTTTGGCAAATCAGGAAACTACTATGCCCGCCAGATCGGACGCTGGTCCAAGCAGTATGTTTCAGCCAAGACCGATGACATTCCCTCCATGGAAAACCTGATGAGTTATCTGCCGCAAAACGTGCCGCCCGATGATATCACCTGCCTGGTTCATGGCGACTACCGCCTGGAAAACATGCTGTTGCATCCCACAGAACCCAGAATTCTGGCCCTGCTGGATTGGGAGCTGTCAACTTTGGGTCATCCCCTCGGTGACCTGGCCTATAGCTGTGGGCCCTACCACTTCAGTACGGCCGGGACTCCCAGCCTGCGCAGTATT
>JASFIX010000355.1:0-5185 GCA_050122435.1 Desulfobacterales bacterium | reverse complement strand
GGTGATTGGGTGATTGTCATCAATGCTGAAAAAATCGTCCTGACCGGTCGTAAACTGGATCAGAAAATGTATTACCGTCACAGCGGGTATATCGGCAACCTCAAACAGATGACCGCAAAAGAGCTTCTGGAAAAAAGGCCGGAAGAACTTGTCCGCTCGGCAGTAAAGGGAATGCTGCCCAAAAACAAACTCGGACGGCGACTGTTTAAAAAACTGAAAGTGTACACCGGAAACGCCCATCCGCACGAGGCCCAACAACCTGAAGTTATGAAAATTTAACAACGATTTTTAGACGATCATTTGAAATTTTGAGGAAATCAATGGAAAAAGAAAACATTTTTTACGCCACCGGAAAACGAAAAAGCGCTATTGCCCGGACATGGCTGACTCCCGGCACCGGTGAAATCAGCATCAACAATCGTCCCCTTGAAGCATATTTTCCGGTTGAAACACTGCGAACCGGACTGCTGGAGCCGTTTAAATTAACCAATACCACCGGATCTTTCGACGTGAAAATCAGTGTCAAGGGTGGTGGTATTGCCGGTCAGGCCGGAGCGGCCCGCCATGGCATTACCAAAGCGCTCATATTGACCGATCCGGATTTGAGAATTCCGCTGAAAAAAGCCGGTTTTGTCAAACGCGACCCGCGGAAGAAAGAAAGAAAAAAATATGGTCAAAAGGGAGCCCGGGCGCGGTTTCAATTCTCAAAACGTTAAAACGCATTTTTTTAACATACCAGAAGGGGGGACAGGCTGCTGCCTGCCCCCCTTTTTGTTTTGTAAAACCGTTTGTTTTATGGCATATCTCTGGATGTTTAGATTTTTCTCAATCACTATAAATTGGAAGCATGGGGGTAGCGACGATGCCGGTTAACAAAATTGATATGAATTCAGATGTGGGGGAGAGTTTTGGGAATTATAAACTGGGGATGGATGAAGAGGTCATTCCGTTGATCAGTTCAGCCAATATCGCCTGCGGCTTTCATGCCGGAGATCCCCATGTTATGCGGAAAACCATTGCCATTGCGAAAGAACATGGCGTGGCCGCAGGCGCCCATCCGGGGTTTCCCGATTTGATCGCTTTCGGGCGGCGAAATATTGATGCATCCTTAGAAGAAATCAAAGATTATGTCGCCTACCAGATCGGTGCCCTGAAGGCATTTACAACCGCTCAAGGAATAAAGCTACAGCATGTAAAGCCGCATGGGGCCATGTATACGATGGCGGTCAAAAACATGAAAATCTGGGATACCGCTGCTGAAGTCATCGCCGCAGTTGACCCGGAACTGATCCTGTTTGTATTGGCCGGTCCATGGCGGGAAGATCTGAAGGCGATTGGCGCCAAACACGGGATTCGCATTGCGTTTGAATTCTTTGGAGATCGCGCTTACAATCCCGATGGATCGCTGGTTTCGCGGAAGTTGCCGGGAGCGGTGATACATGATCATAAGCAGGTGGCGGAAAAGGTCATAAAAATGGTTAAAGAGGGCAAAGTCGTTTGTATCGACGGAACCGAGATTGGACTCGAGGCCGAGACCATTTGCGTGCACGGGGACAACCCGGCGGCGCTGGAACTGGTTAGAAGCATTCGTAAATCTTTAGAGGAGGCGGATGTAGAGATAGCGCCACCGGCGACATTTCTGTGAAACCCATATGCTGTATCGCAGACCAAAATTCCGAATCATGGGAGACCGGGGCCTTCTGGTTGAACTGGGCGATGGCATCAGTCGGCAGATCAACCAAAAGGTGCGTGCACTTTTTATCGCGCTGGCAGACCATGAGATTAGAGGAATAAAGGAACTGGTTCCCGCCTATCGATCGCTGATGGTGGTATATGATCCGCTGGTGAGTTCGTTGGGTTCCGTGAAATCTCAAATTATGGACATCTGGGATACGGTGGATGAGGCCCAGCTGCCCAGCCCCCGCATCGTAGAAATTCCCGTCGTTTATGGTGGTGAATTCGGGCCGGATCTGGAGTGGGTCGCGAATTACCTTAAGATGGCTCCCGAAGAGATCATCCGTCTGCATACCCAACCGACCTATCAGGTGTATATGATCGGCTTTATGCCGGGATATCCGTATATGGGAGAAGTGGTAGATTCTCTGGTGACACCCCGTCGAGAAACACCGCGAACTCATGTTGTGCAAGGCTCGGTTGGAATTGCCCAAAAACAAACCGGCATTTATCCGGTGACCAGCCCGGGGGGCTGGCAAATCATCGGCAGAACCCCGATTCGATTATTTGATCCTCAAAAAAATCCGCCTTCTTTTTTAGAGATGGGAGATCAGGTAAAATTTTATACGATTTCGGCAGAGGAGATGCATAAATGACTGCCCTAAAGAGTATTGAAGTCCTATCTCCCGGACTCCAGACCACCATCCAGGATCTCGGCAGATTTGGATATGGCCATTATGGTGTGCCCGCCAGCGGTGCATTAGATTCTTTTTCACTGCGGATCGCCAACCGGCTGGTTGATAACCCAGAAGATTCAGCCTGTGTGGAGACCACCTTGATGGGGCTGCAATTGAAGGCGCTCACCGATGTTTGTGTCGCTGTCACCGGTGCTGACCTGCAATTACAGGTTAACAAGCAGCCTTTGAAAATGTGGTGCTCCCATGTTGTCAATAAAGGGGATATTTTATCATTTGCCGGACCCCGGAGCGGTTGCCGCGCCTATATTGCTTTTGGCGGAGGCATCGCCACGCCGTTTGTGCTTGGCAGCCGGTCGACCAACCTTTTTTCCGGCTTTGGGGGCATCAAGGGGCGGTCGCTGCAAAAGGGGGATTATTTATCCATCGACTCCCCCCGGGCGAAGCTGTCCATGGCGGGACGCTCGCTCAAGTCTCAGTGGGTTCCGAAATATCCGAGTACATGGACGTTGCGGGTGGTATGGGGGCCGCAGGATAATGATTTTACAAACAAAGGCAAGCAGACCTTAACGCATACCCGTTATACGGTTTCACCCCAGTCCGATCGTACCGGTATCCGCCTTGAGGGGGCAGAAATTCAGAGAAAAAGGGATACCGCTGAATCCATTATTTCCGAAGGTTTGATTTCTGGATCAATTCAGGTGCCGGGTGACGGCAAACCGATTATTATTCTGGGAGAAACCGTTAGCGGTGGTTATCGCAAAATTGCCACAATCATAGCAGCGGATTTGCATTTGCTGGGACAAATCAAGCCTGGAGATGAGATCCAGTTTGCAGCAGTATCTCTGGAGGAGGCATATCAAGCTTTAGATGATACGGGGCATAAGGCGAATAGCCTCAGCGTGCTCTTAAATCCCTAAAAAAGCTTCCCTGAACATATCACTTTCTAACAGCATTTCCCCGGTACCCTCACCGACAATTCGGCCCGTCTGAAGGACATACCCGCGATCGGCAAGATCCAAAGCTTCACGTACATTTTGTTCGACCAGTAAGACGGTAAGGCCCTCTTCTTTTAATTTGCGGACGGTATCCAGAACTTCGTCTACCAGAATGGGTGCCAGGCCCAGGGAGGGTTCGTCCAGCATCAAAATGTTGGGTCTAGACATCAGGCCGCGGCCGATGGCCACCATTTGCTGCTCACCGCCGGACAGAGTGGATGCGGGTTGTTTGCGGCGCTGCTCGAGAGCGGGAAAGAGTTTATAAACGAACTCAAGATTTTGTTGTATTTGTTGCGGGTCATTCAGTACGTATGCGCCCAGGGAAAGGTTCTCTTCTACTGAAAGCGGGCTAAAAAGCATTCTTTCTTCGGGCACACAGACAATTCCCTTGCGCACAATTTCTTCGGTTCTCAGCTTTTGAATTTCCCGGTCCTTGAAAAGAATTCGACCCTCAAAGGCGGGCTGGGTGCCCATTATTGCCCGGATAAGTGTCGACTTTCCGGCACCGTTGGAGCCCAGCACGCATACGGTCTCCCCTTCGGCTACCTTTAAAGAAATACCCTGAAGCACCGGCAGACCGGAATAGCGTACCTTTATATTATCGATTTCGAGAATCGTTTGACTCATATTTCAGCGAAGCTCCTGTGCGTGCTCTTTGACATATCGTTCTCCCAGATAGGCCTTGATCACTTTCGAATTCTTGGCGACTTCGGCCGGTTTGCCATCTGCGATTTTTTCACCATAATCGAGCACAATAACACGATCGCTGATTTTCATCACCAATTCCATGACATGTTCAATCAGCATCACCGTGACACCCATTTCTTCATGAACGCTTCTGATGCTTGCCATAATATCTTCGATTTCACTGGGATTCAAACCGGCAGCAACTTCATCGAGCAACAACAGTTTGGGTCGCGAACCCAATGCGGTCGCCATGCTCACCCGTTTCTGGGCAGCCACTGGAAGCTCGCTGACCAGATAGTCGGTCAGATCTTGCAGCTTCATAAACTCTAAGATTTCATCTGCATGGGATTTGGCTTCGGATCGGGAGCGGGTGCGCATAAAACACCCCACCATGACGTTTTCTTCTACCGTCAGATCCCCTGAAGCGACATAAACTTGAAAGGTGCGCGCCAGACCACGCCGGGCAACCTCATGGGCTTTTAATTCGGTAATGTTCTCACCATCAAAGATGATCTCACCGGAAGTGACCGGGTACAATCCCGATATACAGTTAAACAGCGTGGTTTTGCCGGCCCCGTTAGGCCCGATTAATCCCAGCAGCTGTCCCTTCTCCAGGGAAAAAGATATGTCATCGTTGGCTCTTAATCCGCCAAAATCTTTGGTGACGCCGATTGTTTCGAGTAATGCCATTACTTGCGCTTTCTTCGTCGTACTTTTTCAATAATACCCCATATTCCTCTGGGTTCGAAGGCTGACACCAGCATGATAATCAATGCATAAAGGATCAGGTCGATTCCCACCAGACCCGCCGTAGCACCCAGCCACTCCTTGAGATAACTTTTGAGTGGTATTAAAATACCGGCCCCGATGATGGGTCCCCATAAGGACCCGGCCCCGCCCAGCATCGCCATCAGGGCTATCAGGATTGAAATGTCCAAACTCATCGTGTCTTCAGGCTCAATGGCCTTGATATAACACGCGTGGAAGGATCCCACGACGCTGACAAAGGCAGTGGCAATCGCATAGGTCTTGACCTTGGCCCAGCGCACGTTGATGCCTAGCGATTGGGCCACAGCTTCGTTATCCTTGATGCAACGCAGCTGAAATCCCAGACGGGATTTGCGAAACCAG
>JASFIX010000354.1:0-5197 GCA_050122435.1 Desulfobacterales bacterium | reverse complement strand
GATACCATCGTGGGAACTACAAGATCCTCCACACCGTTTTGGGGTGAAGAACGTCCCACTTTGGCCGATGTCATCCTGGATCAAATCGACGAAGCTGAAATTAAGAAGCTTTATGGTGAAAACTGGCGTAGATCCGCCTTAATTAAAGAAGCTTATGAGGCCGAAGTATTTTTTCCCCGCCTGGGGAAAAGCGGCAAATGGTGCTGGTTTACGGCGGCTCCCATAAAGGCCCCGGATGGCACCATCGTCGGTTCGATCGAAACCCTCTGGGATAAGACCGAAGATAAGAAAGCCGAGCAAGAACGCGAAAAACACACCAAAGAATTGAGCACGCTGTGCTCCATTTACAGCGCCCTTAACGCTTCTTATGCGCTCGAGGCCAGGATCCATCAAACTGCCCAGGAAATTAAACATTTCTTGTCCGCTGATGGCCTCTGCATCTATTTAAGGGAGGAAGATGGTAACTTTCATCTTCGATACAATTACGGCCTTTCCTGGGAAGCTGCCCAAAAGTTAATCGTGGCTGATGATACGAGTTTCATCTATGTGGCCGCTCAAGCAAAGGAATATAAAATTATCGATGACCTATCTGACGGTTACATCGATGAGCTTTGTCATTTAAGCGAAGAAAAGCTATTCTCCTTAGCCTTTATCCCCATCAGCGGCAAGGAAGGCAAAGTGCTGGGTGTTATTCAGGTAGGCAGCCGGCAACTGGAGCATTTCTCGCAAGACAATAAAGATGTCCTCGAGCTGATCGGCAACCGCATCGGCATTGCCATTGAAAATGCGGTCCTGCAGGATCAATATATCAAATCGGAGGAAAAATACCGCACCCTGTTTAACAGCGATCCCCATCCGATATTCATTCTCGACAGCCATACATTTAAAATTCTGGATGTGAATCAGCGCGCTCAGGACAGCTATGGCTTTTCCAGTGAAGAATTGCTGGGAAACTCTTTTATGCAGCTGGGGGATGAGAGTGATTCAGATCTGGCTGAGGGCTTAAAAAATCTTTCCAAAGACCGGTCGCTTCTTTTTACCAAAAAGCAGCATTACCGCAAAGGGCGTCAGCCCTTTTATGTGAACATCAATATGAGCTATGCAAAATACGGTGAAACGGGTGTAATTATTGCTGCGACTACCGATATTACTGAAGTCGTCGAAAAAGAGACCCAGTTAATTCAGGCCGGTAAAATGACGACACTGGGAGTGATGGCCGCCGGAATGGCCCATGAAATCAATCAACCGTTGAATGTGATCCAGGTATGTGCCGATTTTTTTCTCAAGATGCTCAATCGGGGCCAAAAAATTGAAGATGACGACCTAAGGACTATGGCCAATGATATTGTTGCCAATGTCGAACGTGCCAGCGGTGTGATTAAACACGTGCGGGATTTTGCCCGGCAATCCGAGCCCGTCCGCAGCCGGGTCAAAATCAATGATCCCATCAACGATGTCTTTAAAGTTTTAGGACATCAGCTAAAAGTTCACGAGGTGGAAATCGAGCTGGATTTGGATCCGGAGATTCCAGATATCCTGGCCGAGCACAATCGTCTGGAACAGGTGTTTATCAACCTGGTGTCAAACGCCATTGACGCCATGGATGAAAAAGACACACGGCCGGAAATCAGCGACAAAGAAAAGCGTTTGACGATCAGATCATTTGTTGAAAATGATCATGTGTCCGTTAAAGTTATCGATACCGGCATTGGGATGAGCGAGGAAGTAAAAAATAAAATTTTTGAGCCTTTCTATACCACCAAAAAAGTCGGCAAAGGTACCGGATTGGGCATCAGCATCAGCTATGGGATTGTACAAGACTACAAAGGTTCCATTGAAATTGAAAGTGAGGTCGGCAAAGGCACTGCTTTTACCTTAAAATTTCCGCAAGCAAATGCAGTAGAATTGGACAATGGATAAATTATTGCTTATCGATGACGAACCCGACATTCTAAGGGTTTTGACAATGTCTTTAAAAGCAGACGGCTATAATGTGGTTTCTGCCGCCAACGGAGCCGAAGGTATTGCCGTTTTTGAAAAAGAGGAGCCCGATATTGTCATTACCGATATTAAAATGCCCGGGATGGACGGCATTGAAGTTCTTAAAAAGGTCAAAGCGCTTAACGCCGATACTGAGGTGATCATCATTACCGGCCATGGTGACATTGAAAATGCGATTGAAGCTTTAAAATACGGGGCCTCAGATTTTATTAACAAACCGGTTCGAGACGAGGCGCTTGCGATTGCACTGGCCCGCGCCAGAGAAAAATTTGATATCCGGCAGCAACTCAAAGAATACACGGTAGACCTCGAAAAAAAGGTTGACCACGCCACTCAGGAACTGCGAAGACGATTTAATTTTCAAACCAATCTGATTCGCAGCTCCAATGACGGCATCATCGCCACCGACAAAGATCTAAAGATCGTTATCTATAATCCCATTGCCAAAGAGATTTTCGGCTACTCCCCCTCTGAGACGATCGATAAAATGCAGGCAGCCGATTTGTTTCCGGCCGAGCTGGCGGTTGATTTGCAGGCCGCATTAGATGGAAAAAACCATATCAAAAAGCTGGCCTGGAGAGAAACGACCATCGTGTCCGAAACCGGTGAAAACATACCGGTCAGGTTTTCAAGCACCATTTTGAAGGAAAAGGATCGACCGGTAGGTACGGTAACCTTCTTTCAGGATTTAAGGGAAATCAAACGCCTGGAAAAGGAATTGGTTAAATCCGAGCGCCTGGCCGCTATCGGCCAAACGGTTGCAGGGTTGGCGCACGGGATAAAAAATATTTTGCACGGGCTAAAAGGCGGCAGCTATCTGGTTGATATTGGCATAAAAAAAGACGAGTCTGAAAAGCTTAAAAAAGGCTGGGATATGATCAAGCGCAACATCGGCCGCACCTCCAATCTAGTGATGGATCTGCTTTCCTACTCCAAAGAGCGCCAGCCGGAATTCGAAGCGTGTTCGCCAAACCAAATCGCCGATGATGTCTGTGCTTTATTGCAGGATAAAGCCCGGGAAAACAATGTTAAACTGGTCAAGCATTTTGACGGTGCGATCGGTGAAGTCTTAATGGATCCCAACAGTGTGCATGAAGTCCTTTTAAATCTGATGTCCAACGCCGTGGACGGCTGCCTCTTTGATGAAGATACCAGCAAAAATTTTCAGGTTGACTTGAAAACCGCTATTGAAAAGGATAACGTTATCAGATTCGAGATCAAAGATAACGGCGTTGGTATGGACGAAGAAGTTATCAATAAACTTTTTACGTCTTTTTTCAGCACCAAAGGGCACCGCGGCACCGGGCTGGGTTTGATGGTCACCCGCAAGCTGATTGAAGAGCACAACGGAACCATAGATGTCAAATCCGAACCCGGTAAAGGTACGGCGGTTACCGTCCGGCTGCCCTTCCAACAAACTTAAACAGGAAATTGACTAATTCTCTGTTCATTGGTTAGAAATAATTGCTTACTATTGTTAGTCACAAGGTTCAAAGGTTCAACGTTCAAAGGTTCAGAGGTTACCGGCTGCTTGCTGCTGGCCAACAATTTCGGGCCAACCGCCAGAAGCGAGAAGCCAGCGGCCAAAAACGCTTAACCTTGAACCCTGAACCTCTGAACCCCTGAACCTGAAACCTGGCAACAGCAAGGTTTGTAAGGAGGAATCATACTATGAGTAAAAAAGTTCTGGTTGTCGATGATGATCCGGATGTGCGGTTGTTCAGTGTAACAGTTTTGGAAGAAAACGGTTATACACCGTTGGAGGCCGAAGATGGTGAAAGCGGTCTGAAAATGATTAAAGCTGAAAAGCCGGATCTGGTTATCCTTGATGTCCTAATGCCGCGTCAGAGCGGGGTGCGCCTGTATCGTGAGCTGAAAACCACCAAGGCTTTAAAAGACCTTAAGGTCATCATCCTGTCAGGGATTGCCAAAAAGACATTTTTAAGATCCCAGAAGGCTTTAACGGAATTTGGCGGTGCAGAAATACCGGAGCCGGAAATTTATCTGGAAAAGCCGGTCGAACCCGATGAGCTTGCGGATGTGGTTAAACAGGTTTTGGGATAAATTTTTGTTTTATATTGATAATTGAGCAAGAGGTGCCAATCGCATGGATATTAAAAAATTGCTTTTTGTGACCAAATTTGAGGAGTTGGGCTTCGATGCCTTAAGATCGCTGCTGAGTTTGCGAAACAGCGCGCTGGAGCACGTGGTGTTCGTGAATGTGATCGAGAGAAATCGGGTGGCGATGCGAAGAGGAAAGGGCTACGACAAGGATGAAGAGATTCGACTAAGAGAGGCCGCCAATATTCGTTTTATTGACTGGTCTGAAACCCTTTTTGAAGAGGGAATGGAGGTCGGTGTCTATATCGTCGTCGGCAGCCTGGTACCTGAGGTTATTGAGGCCAGCCAAAAAGAGGATGCTGATCTGATTGTGATTGGGCGTTCGCACAAGGGGGTTCTTGAACACCTGTACTCTGGCTCGGATGTGACTGAACTGCTGCGCCGGGCCTGGACCCCGGTGCTGGTATACAAACAACTTTCGGAAACAACCATATCGGTAGAAGAGCCCTTTGAGAGACCGCTTTTGGCCATCGACTGGTCCCGTGGCAGCCTGCGGGCCGTCGAATATTTAAAAGTTTTGAAAGACACGGTACAGGAAGTTCATCTGGTGCATGTGGTCGATGAGAAAGACTTAAAAGGTCCTTCGGCCATGGCGATTCAAAAAACACGCAAAAAAACCCGCGATAAATTGGAAGAAATCTGTGACGAGTTTGAGGCCGCCGGGATCAAAGCCAGAGAGCATGTTTATGTCGGCGACCCGGATGAAGAAATTGAGAAGGCGGCCAAAGATTGTCAGGCAAGTATGATTGTCTTAGGCTCTTCCGCAAAAGCAGCCTGGGTTGAAAAATTTCTCGGGAGCACGCCCCGTAAAATAGCCGAAGAATCCATCTATCCAACCTTGCTGATTCCACCTGAAAAAAGTGAGGAATAACGCTAATCGTCAGGAGAGACAAGTAAGCATCAATAATAAGATTTAAATTAAAATTTTTTTAAAATAGTAGATCGCGTTATTCGGTTGGCCGGTTAGCCAGTTTAGCCGGTTGGGCCGGTTAAAAAAGATTAACGTCAATTTTTAGCGGGTCAACGGGCCAACGGGAAACAAGACAAGGCGCTCAACCCTTATTTTAGGAGGATA
>JASFIX010000353.1:0-5204 GCA_050122435.1 Desulfobacterales bacterium | reverse complement strand
CTTTGACAATGGAAGGATACAGCCTCGGGTAGGGCTCAAAAGCGGCGCGAGCCCCCAGATGGATGACGGTATCCATCCCCTTTAGAATGCGGTCCAGACTTTTGGGACTGCGAATATCGGCTTGCATAATTTCGGCTTCCAGATTCCTGAGCATCAGACCGCGCACGGGCCGACGGACCATCAGCCGGGGGCGCATTCCCCGCACTGCCAGTTGCCGTGAGACTTCGATGCCGATAAATCCGGTAGCCCCGGTAACCAAAACTTTTTGCCTCATGGGAATTCCCTTTATCTAAAGGTTCTCAAAGCGCTCATGCCCCCATCGATGTGAAAAATCTGACCGGTCAGCCAGGCACTGGCATCCGAGAGTAAATGTACGGCTAAACCGGCAATTTCCTGGGGTGTCCCGATGCGTTTTAAGGGATGACGATCCGCCGATGCCTGTCGTTTTTCTTCGCTGGACAATAAATTTTGGGCCAGGGGCGTATCGGTCAAAGACGGAGCGATGGCGTTAAACCGGATACGGGGCGCAAATTCAGCGGCCAATGATCGCGTAAGTCCCTCCACAGCCGCTTTGGCGCCGGCGACGGAAGCATGAAAGGGCATGCCGGTTTTTACGGCCACCGTGCTGAACAGAACAACCGAGGCGCCTGGTTTTGATTTCCTTAGGCGGGTCAAGCAGGCTTGAATGGTCCTCACCGCGCCCAGAAAATTAACCTGAAGATCTTCCAAGAAGTCATCGATTGTAAGTCGCTGAAAGGGCTTGAGCTGGATGGTTCCCGGACAATAAACCATTCCATCTAACACTTCTGGTAGTCCTTCGAGATTAAGCGGGTCCACCGTCACATCCAGCGGCAAATGATGCGCGCCGCTGAGGTCGGCCAGTTGATCATTGGTTCGTGAACCCACGTAGACTTCGTTACCTTTTTCATAAAGCGCTTTGACAATTTCCAGACCAATGCCGGAGCTGCCGCCCACAACAAGAAAATGTTTCGTGTCCATCTTTAACTCTCCTTATATTGTCATTGACTTTTCTGCCGCATTTCCCTCTGACGCATCGGCATCGAGTCGATCAGTCCAAAAACCTCTCTTAAATCGACCTGATCACTGCGCTTGAGTTTGATGCCGCCATCTTTGCCGACTAGAATGAGGCTGGATGCATTGCCGGGTATGTCAAAGTGATTGCGTATCGAATCGGCCTGCTGCCGATCCAAAGGTGTTGCACCCATTCGGGCGGGACCTGTTGCGGGCAACTCAAAAACAATCAAATCCCGGTCGTCTACTTCAGCTTCTTGAGCCCTAATCTGGCTTTGTAGATTTTTGAAAAAAGGATCATTGGCATCCTCGGCAAAGAGAAAAAGCAGCCGGTTTTTCCACTGAAACTGCGCTAAATCCATAGACAATATCTCCTTGGGGGCCCAAGCAGTTAAAGTAATTAAAATGAAAAAACTAACGGTAAACCTTTTCATAACTATAATTCAACCTCGTTTTCAATAAATTCTGTTTGCAAAGTCTAATTTACTGCGCATTATTGTTTATACGCTAATTCATTAGATTGACTTGTAAAGATCTTTCTATAAACTGTAATCTGAGTCAAAAAGACCTTAGCGTTCCCGTAAAGCAATGAAAAGCGTTACTATCGGATTTTCAATTCATCGGCCGGAAGTTATCGGCATAACAGCGGATTTAATGCATCGCCACGATGTTATCTGCCTGGAAGAGCCGCCGGCAAACGGATTGCAGGAAATGCTTCAAGGCGCCCTGTCAATCGATGACTATTTATTGCCCGCCGAGGCCGAATACCCGGAATTTAGCCGCCGCATGTGTCGCCTGTTGCGCGAGCTTTATCAAAACGGCAAGAAAATCATTCAAGTGGAGCCGTTTTTAGAAAATCTTCTATCAATTCATACATTTTTTTCAAAGGGTTATGGGCCCAAAGAACTGAAGCCGGAATCGGTGCACCATCAGGTGTATCGGGCAGAGCGAGATGCCACCAAGGCCCTTTTAGATTATTATCAGATCGTAATGAACGGATCATTTAAGGCTGCCGTTGAGGCCATCATCCGGTTCGCACGCTATGATGCGGCCCGATTTCGATTGCGTGACAGTCTGCGGGCCCAGGCCTTATCCGTTGAATTAAATAAAGGGTTTTCCGTATTTATCGAAGCCGGTGTAATTCATCTGGCGTTGTATCATATGCTGAAAAAAAGATTGCCGCAATCGCTTCAACTCAAACCTTTATTCTTAGCCCGTAAAGCGCTGAAAATCCTCGGCGTCAAGGGGCACCTGTTTGGCCCCGGTGATCAGTTGACACTTACCTATATATTTCATCCCGAAACTCATGGAACCTTCCGAGAAGAGCTGCTTGCAGCGCGATCATTGATCTATTCAAAACTAATTGAAAAGGAAGAAGTCTCGGCCGGCTTAGAAACGTTTCCGCATATTCGCAACGAGCTCGCCTGTATTCGCACGGTCAAATTGCTGACGTTGAAGGATTGTGATCGACTATTTCCGCTGATCCGCCGCATTAAAACCGAACACGCCCGGCAGCTTGTAGATGATTATTTAGTCCGCATTAAAAAGCGTCCCCGGCAAGGCCGAAAGCGTCAATCACCTAAATGGCAGTCTGAAGGAGAATATATTTAAAATGAAACCCATACCCATTAATTCGCCAAAAGATTTAGCGCCGGTTGCCTTTGACACCCAAACCTGCCGTCTGGCAAATGAATTAAAACAACTGGGAATACCTTGGCAACCGCATGTGGGATGTTTCGTATGGGACCCGGATGAGCATATCAAAGCCGAATCTCCATTTCCCCACAGAATTTATTTTATTCTGAGCCTGCCGAGGTTTCTTGATATATTCGGCAGTATTGAAGCGATTGCTGAAAAACTGGTCTGGCTGCCGACTTGGCATCAGGCCCGGCTGCTGTGCCAACAACTGAGTGTGCCCGATCAAGTCGTGGCAAATATTTGGCAAAGCCAAACGCCGCCGTCAGCGGGTGAAGAATTGCGACATATCTATGAGCTGCTCATGGGGGTGCTAAAAGAATAAGCCCCATTGTGAAAGCGGTGGGTTAGGAGAAAAGCGTCATGAAAACAGCAAAACCGGATAGCCAAATGCGTTTATTTTGCGAGGCCCTCATCGCAAAAAGGCTGGGAGATATTTCTGCCTTGCCAAATCGGTTGGTCCGACACGTATCGCACGTTTACGGTAATTTCATTGCGGCCTATTTGAACTTTTTGAGACAGAAAGAAGGCAAACCGCAGGATTGGTTTCCCGAATCACTCTCTATTGATCCGGCATTGGTAGATGAAATGCGGCATTTTTTTTCAGATTATCAGCATATCGCCAAAGCCTTTCTAACCCTGAACAAACAGATGGATGAATTGCGCGAAATCGACAAAGACAAACAGCCAAATTTGTATGAGCACACGGTGGCCAGCATTTTAAGTCATGAAGACCGGTAATTGTACCGACACATTTTACCCGGAGGTTTAGATGAAATTAACAGATGTTGACGTTGTCATCGTCGGTGCCGGCCTGGCGGGATTGGCCTGTGCAAGACAGCTGATAAAGCCCAGCTTGTCTTTTATTATTCTTGAAGCCGATGATCGAATCGGCGGCCGCCTGAAAACCGATGTACTGGACGGGTTTTTGCTGAACCACGGATTCCAGGTATTGCAAACCGCATACCCCGAGGCCCGCCGCCAATTAGACTACCATCGTCTCGATCTGAAACCATTTGCCCCGGGAGCGATTATCCGGGTGGCAGGCAAATTTAAGCGTATCTCTGACCCCAGGCGTCGGCCGCAGGACATTTGGAGCTCCCTGACGGCGCCGTTCGGCACCTTTGCTGACCGTTTGCGCATGATTCGATTGGCATCCAGCGCCCGGAGGGGAAGTGTTTCCAATCTGTTTCAGCGCCCGGATATGACGACGCTTGATTTTTTGCAATCCCAGGGGATTTCCGAAAAAATGATCGAGCGGTTTTTTAAGCCGTTTTTCGGAGGTGTTTGCCTTGATCCGGCGATTCAGGCATCAAGTAATGTGTTCAAATACGTTCTGCGCGTCTTTGCCGAGGGCGATGTCGCTTTGCCCGGTCAGGGGATGGCAGCCATCGCCAGTCAGCTCGCCGAGGATCTACCGGAGGAGACGATCAGGACCGGAAACCGGGTCGAATCGATCCACCCGGGCGGGGTGGTGTTAACATCCGGACAAACAATTAAATGCCGTGCAGTGGTGTTGGCCACCGATGGTCCGGAGACGCTGCGTTTGCTGGGAAAACCCGCATCGATGGCCTCCCAGGGCGAATTATGCCTTTATTTTGCCGCCCCAAAGGCGCCGATCAATGATCCCTATCTCGTCCTAAACGGCCAAGGAACCGGCGTGATCAACAGCCTGACCGTTCCCAGCCTTGTTGCCGCCTCATATGCGCCGGGCGGAGAAGCGCTGATATCCGTGGTGCTGATCGGGCATCTAGCGTTAGACGACAAGACCGCAGAATCTGCGGTACGAAAAGAACTGACCGAATGGTTTGGACCCGCGGTCGAAAAATGGCGTCATTTGAAAACCTACCGCATCCAACATGCGTTGCCGGCCCAGCCGCCGCCGATGCCGGACCCCACCGTTCCGGCAAAACCGGTGAGACCGGGTATTTATGTCTGCGGCGAGTACCAGAGCGTTCCGGGCATCCAGTGGGCGCTGCTTTCCGGCCGACATGCCGCCGAAGCGGTAATCAAAGAAATGTCAGAAACATCTGAATCAATTTCAGCAATTCAGCAATAGGATTTTCGATTACGCCATATTAGGTGTGCAAAATGTCCGGCAATGGTTCAACGAGTCCATCAATCCAGCGCTGTGGAAATTTCTCAATGCCGTAGCATGCCCCCATAAGCGCTCCAAGCACCGCCCCGCGCGCAGCGTTGTCTCCGCCGAGATTGGTATTGGCGATCAGCGCATTTTCCGGATCATCATGGTATTTTAATGCCAGATACACAACTGCCGGTATTGAGTCCTCGACATAACAGGCCGTGCTGAAGCGCGGACCCACCACCCAGTCGTCAGGATCATCCAGCCATTTGATAAACGGATGTCCAAGCAAGGGATTTTGCTGTTTTTCAATTTCCTCAACGATGGCCTCTTTCAACCGGGCGCCGTTGAGCACCTTCAGCAAAATATCGATCAACAATGATCCGGCGGTTTT
>JASFIX010000352.1:0-5207 GCA_050122435.1 Desulfobacterales bacterium | reverse complement strand
TCGGCCTGTTCAGCGGTATTTTTACGCTGGTTGAAACAGCAGCGTTCGTGGCGATATGGGCGGTTCTGCTGGAAACGATCATCCATAAAAAAATCCGGATTCGTACCGAGCTCCCCAAAACCCTGGTTGAATCATGTAATCTGACCGGGGCATTACTCATTGTTATGGGCGTGGCTGCAGGTCTGGTCTCTTATCTCGTTGATGAACAAATACCGCTGAAAGCCATTGATTTGGTTCAGAGTGCCATCCACTCAAAATGGATTTTCCTAATCATCCTGAATCTGGTTTTACTGCTTATCGGCGCCCTGATGGATATCTACACAGCCATTGTGGTTGTCGTACCCTTAATTGTGCCTCTAGGGGTTGCCTATGGGATTGATCCCATCCAGCTGGGAATCATATTTCTGGCGAATCTGGAACTGGGATACCTTACACCACCGGTGGGGATGAATCTGTTCTTTTCATCGCTAAGGTTTAATAAGCCCTTACTGGGTGTCTGGAAGACGGTAACCCCTTTCATACTGGTCTTTGCCATTTGGGTGCTGCTGATCACCTACGTGCCTTTTATTACCGTGGATGTGGTCGCCTTTCTAGGCCGTTGACATGAGGATATCGCGTTGGTTTACTGGTCCACTTGAATCGGTCAGCAAGGTTTCCCGCTAGCATATATTAAGGGAGTGAATTTAGATCCGTTTAACATCTTAATTGACAGATTTGCGGCGGTATAATATTGTTTTTAAAAAGAATTCGCTGTTCAGCGCTGATTGTTGACCTAGAAAAATTTTCCACCGCGATTTACTGCATCTCATTCTGCCCTTGACCTGATCGCGCTTTTCCGGTCATTTTGCAATGACCGGAAAATAAGACAATAATAGTTATCCATGCAAAATTTAAACAACCGACATAAACTCTATCTAACCGCCCTGCCGCTTATTGTAGCCTATCTGATATTTTTCAGTGCCTGTCTGAATGAATCACCCAGACGAATTGCGCCCAAAGCGGTCAACGGCGTTCTCGATCTTACCGATTGGGACTTTAACATTGATGGCCCGGTTGATCTTAGCGGCGAATGGGAGTTTTACTGGGAGCAACACCTCATGCCGCAAGATTTTTCTCCGAAAACCGCGAGTCTCAAAACAGGATTCATAGAAGTCCCGGGATATTGGAAAGACCATATTTTTAACGGGAAGAAGTTCCCCGGAAAGGGCTACGTAACTTACCGTTTGAACATTATTCTTAACAAACAAAAAGAATCCCTGGCCCTTAAAATGCTAGAAATATCTACAGCGTACAACATTTTTGTGAATGGGCAAAAGGTGGGCACTTTAGGAATTCCCGGGAATAATTTTGAAAAAACAGTTCCGCGGCAATTCCCTCAGATCGTCGACTTTGAGCTTGCCACAAATCAAATGGAGATCATTGTTCATGTTTCCAATTTCCACCACCGACGCGGTGGGCTCTGGGAAATTATTCAACTGGGAAGAGAAAAGGATATCCGCCAGGCCCATCAGAAAAGGTTGAGCTTTGATCTATTTCTTTGCGGCAGCATTTTAATAATGACCCTCTATCATCTGGGTCTATTTATCGTAAGAAGAAAGGATCCCTCGCCGCTTTACTTCGCTATCTTTTGCTTGCTGATTGCGTTGAGATTAGTGACCACCGGCGGAAGATACTTCGTCCTCCTTTTCCCAAATTCAAGCTATGAGCTTATGATCAAACTCGAATATCTTTCTTTTTACCTGGCCTTTCCTGCGTTTGCTTTATTTATGCAATCAATTTTCGACAAATTTTCAAAACGGCTTCTGCATCTCATCACGACACTGGGCGTCGCGTTTTCCGGGATTGTGCTCTTTACCCCCGCAAGAATTTTCTCCTATACCCTCAATGTATATGAGATCACGACCCTGATCACCTTTATATACGGACTGTACGTAATCTTTGTTTCTTTACCCAAAATGAGGATCGAAGCATTTGCCTTTCTGCTCGGGTTTTTTATTTTGCTAATCACGGTGATAAACGACATGCTGCATGTTGAACGTATTATCCAGACCGGCTTTTTTGTACCTTTCGGTCTGTTTGCTTTTATTCTTTCTCATGCCTTTCTCCTTTCCTATCGTTTCTCAACAGCCCTGGCAACCGTTGAAACCCAGCAGATAGAATTAAGAGATACCCTTGAATCCCTTAAAGCAGAAATCATTGATCGGGTTCAGGCTGAAGAAGCTTTGAGTGAAAGTGAAGAAAAATACAGGACTATCCTCCACAGTATCGAAGAGGGGGTTTACGAAGTGGATCTGGCTGGCAATCTGACCTTTTTCAATGAGTCTTTGCGCAGGCACCTGAAATATTCGCGGGATGAGCTGATGGGAATGAACAATCGGCAGTTTACGAACGAAGATCATGTCGAGCGAGTATATCAAACGTTTAATTCGGTTTACCAAACCGGCAAGCCCGCTACGGCGTTTGACTGGGAGATGATTGCAAAAGACGGCACCAAAAAATTTGTCGAGCTTTCAGTATCCTTAATGCGGGATTCAGAGGGTAAGCCGGTGGGATTCCGGGGGGTGGCACGCGATATCACCGAACGCAAAAAAGCGGAAGAGCAGGCCAACCTCCATCAAGAGCAGCTGATGCAGGCTAGCAAAATGGTCGCGTTAGGTACGCTGGTTTCCGGTGTTGCCCATGAAGTGAACAATCCCAACAATTTTATCATGTTAAATACTCCCATTTTAAAAGAAGCCTGGGACAATGCCATGCCGATACTGGAAAAATACTACGAAGAAAATGGTGATTTTATTCTGGGGGGTATGAAATACACCGACATGCGCGAAAATATTCCATCCTTATTTTCAGGCATATCCGACGGCGCCGAACGCATTAAGCATATCGTTGATGAACTCAAAAATTATGTGAGGGACAGAAGCGCCGATCTAACCCAATCGGTGGATATCAACGAAGTCATAAAGTCGAGCGTTTCACTGCTTTCCAACATGATCAAAAATTCCACAAATCATTTTTCAATCGAGTATGATAACAAGGTACCGTCGATAAGAGGAAATTTCCAGCGCCTGGAGCAGGTGATGATCAATTTGGTTCAAAATGCCTGTCAGGCGCTACTGGACTCCCAAAAGGGAATTTTTATTTCCGTCAAATTCGACAAAGAAGGATCGAATATTACGGTATCCGTCCGCGATGAAGGTTCGGGTATTCCGGCCGAAACACTCGATCATATTACCGATCCCTTCTTTACCACCAAACACGATTCCGGTGGTGTCGGATTGGGCCTGTCTATTTCTGCCAAGATCGTCGAGGAGCATGGTGGCACCCTGAATTTCAAATCAGAAATCGGTGCCGGCACAACGGCAGAAATCAAACTGCCGGTTGAACCAGAAAATAATCCTTGAAAGGGAAATCAGAATGACTGAATCAACCTATCCGCATTTTCCCGTCATGATGGTGGATGATGAAGCCCAGGCAATAACCAGCTTTGAAATGACCCTTCGCTCGGCCAATATGAATAACTTCATTCGCTGTCATGACAGCCGGGATGTCATGCCGCTGCTTTCCAGCCAGGAGATTGAAGTGATGCTGCTGGACTTGCGCATGCCGCATATATCGGGTGATGAGCTGCTGCCGATGATCACCGCTGACTATCCGGAAATTCCGGTTGTGGTGGTCACCGGCTCAAACGATGTCGATACGGCCGTAAAATGCATGCAGCACGGCGCCTTTGACTATATTTTGAAACCGGTTGAGAAAAGCCGGTTGATCGGCGGGGTAAAGCGGGCTGTTGAATTACGGGAATTACAGCGCGAGAATCAATTACTCAAAGCCCATGTATTGTCCGACAAACTGGAAAAGCCGGAGGCCTTTTCAGAAATTATCACGATCAGCACCAGCATGCGGTCCATTTTTCAATATATCGAGGCCATCGCCAACAGCCCGCGGCCGGTGTTGATAACGGGAGAAACCGGTGTCGGTAAAGAATTGATCGCTAAGGCCGTCCATACACTGAGCGATCGCGCGGGCGACTTCGTTCCGGTCAATGCGGCCGGTCTGGACGATCATGTTTTTGCGGATACGCTATTTGGTCACAAAAAAGGCGCTTTTACCGACGCCCGGGAAGCACGCCGCGGTCTAATCGAGCGCGCAGCGGGGGGCACCCTTTTCCTGGATGAAATCGGAGATCTGAGCACCGCTTCCCAGGTTAAGCTTTTGCGTCTTCTGCAGGAAGGCGAATTTTTCCCTCTGGGATCGGATGTGGCCAAACGTACCGATGCACGCATCGTGGTTGCCACCAATCAAGATCTTGACGCACTGCAGTCATCCGGACAGTTTCGCAAGGATCTATATTACCGGCTTTGTGATCATCAAATCCACATACCGCCGCTGCGCAGGCGACGGGAGGATTTAGCGGTTCTGGTTGAACATTTTTTGGAAAAGGCGTCTAAAATTTTAGATAAAAAGAAACCAACACCACCGGTAGAGTTGATCACACTGCTATCCACTTACCATTTCCCTGGAAATATCAGAGAACTTGAATCCATGATCTTTGATGCGGTCAGCAGCCATACATCTGCCATACTCTCGATGGACTCGTTTAAGGCCCATTTATCCAAGATTTCCGTGACCGATGCGGCAGATTCACCCACCGAAAAGGGAACACTCATCAGCTTCTCACATCAATTGCCCACCCTTAAACAAATCGAACAATTATTGATTGATGAAGCCCTCAAAAGAGCCAACAACAATCAGTCCATAGCAGCGCTGAGTCTGGGAATATCACGTCAGGCATTGAATAAGCGCCTTAAAAAGAAGGCCGAGCAACAGGGTTCCGCATAATTTTTGTTCTTGCTTCTCGCAAAATACGGATGATAATACAAGAATCCATCTCAATCCGCCTGAGGCGGACTAACGCCCAAGGGCTTTGTTGCCCCGGGAAAACGGAAAAAAACTTCAAGGTTAAGCTGCCATGCCTGAAATTCGGATTCATAAAAAAATATTTGAAGACTACCCTACCTTCCGGCGCGGAATTGTGATTGCCAGAAATATGGATAATCAGAGTCACGACAAAGAACTCGCGGGCATCCTGGACCGCACAATCGCCCAGGCCGCCCAACAACCGATTGACATTAAAACAGACCCGCGCACAAAGATCTGGAGTGATGCGCATCGCGGATTTGGCTCAAATCCGAATAAATTCCCCCCTG
>JASFIX010000351.1:0-5211 GCA_050122435.1 Desulfobacterales bacterium | reverse complement strand
ACTTCCCGTTATTGATCCGCAACGCTCAGCGTTGACGATTGTCGGCAGCCGCTCGCATAAAACCGCCGAGGTCGAAGCCTATGTTGAAGAAAAACGCAAAGCCTTCGGCGATGTCGAGTTCATCTCGGCGGGCAGTTCCCTGAAAATCTGCCTGGTCGCAGAAGGCCGGGCGGATGTATATCCCCGATTTGGCCCTACCATGGAATGGGATACGGCTGCCGGCCAAGCAATTGCAGAATATGCCGGTGCCAACGTCTACCAGTACGATACCTCAAAACCGCTGGTTTATAATAAAGCGGATCTGCACAATCCCTGGTTTATTGTTCAAAGGGAATCCTAAAAATGTCTGAAGACAACAGAATTACGCTGCCGGTGGCGGGCATGACCTGTGCCAATTGCGCCATGAACATCGAGCGTGCCGTCAAAAAACTCAACGGTGTAGCCGAAGCGCAGGTCAACTTTGCCGCCGAGCAGGCCACCATATCCTTTGACCCTACCCAACTGCAGATAACCGATGTTATTTCCAAAATCCAGGATTCCGGATTTTCGGTTCCCACCAATAAAGCCGAGTTCGTGGTAACCGGCATGACCTGTGCGAACTGCGCCGCCAACATCGAACGCGCTTTAAACAAAAAGGTTGCGGGCCTTGTCAACGCTGCTGCAAATTTTGCCAGTGAACGCGCCGTTGTGGAATATATTCCGGGGGTTGTCAATCTGCAGGAAATGATCGCAGCCATAGAAGCCGCCGGTTATGGTGTCGTTCAGCCTGAAGAAGTCTCAGAAGAAGAAGATGCCGAGCAAATCGCCCGTCAGGCGGAGATTCGGGATCAAACCCGAAAATTTATCGTCGGCGTCGTTTTTGCGCTTCCGCTCTTTGTGTTCAGCATGGCCAGGGATTTTAGCCTCATCGGCATGTGGAGCCACGCTGCCTGGGTCAACTGGTTTTTCTGGACCCTGGCCACACCGGTGCAGTTTTATACGGGCTGGGATTATTATGTAAACGGGGTTAAAAGCCTTAAAAACAAAAGCGCCAATATGGATGTTCTGGTCGCCATGGGCTCCTCGGTAGCTTATTTTTATTCGCTGGCACTGCTCATTTTTCCAATATTGGGCCAGCATGTCTATTTTGAAACTTCGGCGGTTATCATTACCCTGATCAAATTAGGTAAAATGCTGGAATCGCGCACCAAGGGGCGCACCGGCGGGGCCATACGCAAACTAATCGGGTTGCGGCCTAAAACCGCCACGATTATTGACAATGGTGCTGAAAAAGAGATCCCCATCGCCCGGGTTCAACTGGAAGATACGGTGCTGGTTCGCCCGGGAGAACGCATTCCGGTGGACGGCATCGTCATCGAAGGCGCCTCATCGGTGGATGAATCCATGCTGAGCGGCGAACCGCTGCCGGTGGACAAGCAGGCCGGAGATAAAGTGGTCGGTGGGACCATCAACGGGGAAGGTTTTCTGAAGTTCAAGGCGGCGGCGGTGGGCAAAGATACCGTCCTGGCCCAGATCATCCGCCTGGTCCAGGAGGCCCAGGGAAGCAAGGCGCCTATTCAGGCATTGGCCGACAAAGTCGCCGCTGTATTTGTGCCCGTCATCATCGCATTGGCCTTTGCGGTGTTCTTTATCTGGTGGGGGATTAGCGGAGAATTCGTTCCCGCCATGATTCGTCTGGTGGCGGTGCTGGTGATTGCCTGCCCGTGTGCCCTGGGGCTGGCAACGCCGACCGCGATCATGGCCGGCACCGGCAAAGGTGCCGAAAGGGGCATTCTCTTTAAAAGCAGTGAAGCGCTCGAACTGGCGACTAAACTCGATACCATCGTGCTGGATAAAACCGGAACCATCACCATCGGCAGACCCATGGTGGTGGATATGGTGCCTTTGGAGCCCGAATGCAAGACTGTTGAAGATCTTTTAAAAATGGGGGCCTCGGTTGAAAAAGGCTCGGAGCATCCGCTGGGCAAAGCCATCGTCAGGCATGCTGAATCCGCAGGCCTCGAACTCTCGGCACCTGATGAATTTAAAGCCTCCGGCGGGCTGGGGGTTCAGGCGCGGATCAACGGCAGTCTGGTGAGGGTGGGAAAACCTGACTGGTTTAAGGAGATCGAAATCGACATCGCACCGGTTGCCGAGCGGATCCGCCAGCTGCAATCCCAGGGCAAAACTGTCATGGTGGTCGCACGGGAAAACCGGATTTGCGGCTTGATTGCGGTATCCGATACGCTTAAAGACGATTCTGCGAAAGCCATTCAAGAGCTGCAGGAGCAAAAACTCAAAGTCGTGATGCTCACCGGAGACAATCTGCAAACCGCCCAAACCATCGGCAACCAGGTTCATATCGACCACATTTTTTCAGAAGTCAGACCGGATGAAAAATCATCCAAAGTCAAAGAACTGCAGGAAAATGGCAACCGCGTCGGAATGGTGGGCGATGGCATCAACGATGCCCCGGCTCTGGCCCAGGCCGATGTCGGGCTGGCCATCGGCACCGGTACCGATGTCGCTATTGAAACGGCCGAAGTCATTCTTTCCAGCGGTAGTCTGTCCGGTGTGTCCCGGGCCATCCGGTTGAGCCGGGCCACTATGAACACTATCAAACAAAACCTTTTCTGGGCCTTCGGCTACAATGTGATTTTAATTCCGGTGGCCGCCGGAGTTCTGTATCCCTTTGAAACCCTGCCCAATATGCTACGCCAGCTGCATCCCATCCTGGCCGCCCTGGCCATGGCCTTCAGCAGTGTCTCGGTCGTTACCAATAGCTTGCGGCTATATAAGGCCAAAATCAAATAATTATGATAATAGGCTGATTTTGCGATCTGATATACGGTCACTCCACTGGCGGTGGAATTAGCACAAATTTACCGAAGTGCTTTTTCTCTATAAATTCTTGCTGGGCGTCTGCAATCTGCTCCAAAGGGAAGGTTTTATCCAGGAGCGGCTTTATCTCGTTTTTTTCGATATAGGAAATAAGATTGGGGAAAACCGGCTCGTCCCAAGCGGTGCAGCCAATCAGTGTCAGATCCTTTAAATAAAAATCACGCATGTCGAGGCTCACAATCGGGCCACCGATGGCGCCGGATGAAACAAATTTTCCTCCTCTTTTCAATACTTTTAGCATTTGCGGGAAAGTCGGTCCGCCCACATTGTCCACCACAAAATCCACCGATTTCTCACCCAAACAGGCGACAATATCATCTCCGCGCGCAATCACTTTATCGACCCCCAGGGATCGCACCCGGTCCATTTTTGCCTTGCCCGCAATTGCGATTACGGCAGCACCCCTTCGCATGGCCAGCTGAACTGCGGCAGAACCCACCCCGCCTGATGCTCCGGCAACTAAAACATGGTCACCTTTTTTTACACCGGCCCGATGAATCATATTTTCGGCAGTGCCATAGGCGCAGGGAATCGTGCCCAGCTCGGCGTCGCTCCAATCACATTTCACCGGGAAAACCTCTCCGGCAGGAACTTTAACGAATTGGGCAAAGGCGCCATCGAAATCGGAGGCCATCCAGATATTTTCCATGGAGCTAAAATCGGTGACGCGCATGCAGGGCCTTATCAAAGCTCGCTTACCCACGAGCTTTTCATCTTCCCCGGGAGCAACAGCGACAACCCGGCCGCAGCAATCCGTCCCCTGTATAAATGGGAAAGGTGTGGCTTCATTCCAGCCCCCATCCGCTTTTTGGGTAGCCTGCTTTTCTTCGATTTCCGCAGTTGTTTCGGTGCTGTCGGTAACAGATGCAGAATACCATCCCAGCCGGGTGTTAATTTCAGTGTTATTCACTCCGGCGGCCAGAACCTGCAGCAGAGCTTCACCGGGGCCCAGAGTCGGTACGGGCACGTCGCGATACTCCAGCTTATCGTATCCCCCGTTTCCGGTGGTGACAACAGCCTTCATTGTCCGCTCGCAACCCTCCAAATCAAACCGATCTTTAGACGCATTTGAATTATTCATAGATTTTCCCCCACTCCTTTCTCTCTAATCAATCATAAAACCGCTACCCAATTTTAGTTGACAACAATATTCGTCAAGTTTAAAGCAGATACTCTAAAAAATTAGGATTGGCGAACGGAAGCTGCAAATTATTGTAATAATGGGGTGTCGAGCTTTTCCAAGCCATTTGGCAGTAAGTCCGGCATGATCCTGATTTAAAAATAACTTGTCTGCTAACCTAATCCCCACTGATAGCGGCAATAAAGCAGAGACCACCGCCGCCGCCGCCCCCCCCATTACCACCATTATTATTTGCAGAAACAGGATATAGAAAATTTACGCCCGCAATATCATCGGCTGTCGGGTATTCTATGTCACCCGCGGTGCTCTGCATGACTGCCTCTACAGCGTCTTCGTGGCCCAAACCCAGACCATGGCCTAACTCATGAACTGCAATACGTCTAAAATCATTGATTCCGAAATAAGGATCTCTCCACCACGGTCCGGAGTAGACGTCCCAGTCCTCATCTGTGTTAAACAAAATTCCGGTTTGAACTATCTCATTCGTATCATTCGTGACCCAAGTTATGGTAATGGCGATAGCTTGGCCTGACCAGGCTAGACCGCAGACAGTATCGGAAAACGCAACTCCATTTCTAGCTGCAATATTATTCGGATCATCACATGGATCTTTAAAGCTGTTTCTAACGATCAGAAATTCAAAATTTGTTGGTTCATTCCATCTTAACATAGCTGTTTCGAAAGCGTCATCCCAAAGTCCGCCAGCGCCGGGAATATCTACATGAAACACCGTACTCGCCTTTGGCCATTTAAACCCTTCAACAACATAGGTGACGGCAGGCACTGAAAATAATATGACGAGAATAACGATTAAGAATGAAAGGCATCTCATTTCATGGCCTCCAGCATCGAACGCAGATTCTGCTTAAACTCTTCAACTGTCCAGGCTTTCCCTATTTGTAATCGATCTGTGGTCTTAACACCGCTAGCCACACCTGTGCTTAGCGCATGGGACGGCGCTTCTTCCAATGTGATTCCGGTCACCGGTTGCCGGTCGGCAGTTAATACGAGTTCTCTGGAGGTATAAGCATCGGTTTCAATTAAAAAGTGGCCTTGCTTCCATCCGTAGAGTGGGTTGCTATATTGACGTGCCAGGGATTTAACAAAGTAAATACCTTTCTCATCAAGTTTTGGATATTGCATATTTGCGATCCGGACCGTATACTCCCCGCTGATCCCGCCCAGGAAAC
>JASFIX010000350.1:0-5219 GCA_050122435.1 Desulfobacterales bacterium | reverse complement strand
GCAAAAATGAAACTTATTCCGGTAAAGGAGTTGATCGAGGGCAAAAGAATCCTTTTTTGCGAGGATTCGATTGTGCGTGGCACCCAGCTTCAGGACACCATTCAAATTTTATACGAATACGGAGCCAAGGAGGTCCATATGCGGCCTGCCTGCCCTACTCTCATTTATCCCTGCGATTTTTTAAATTTTTCGACTTCACGGTCAACCCTCGATCTAGCCGGCCGCAAAGCCATCTCGCAACTTGAAGACTCAGATGATAAGAATTTAGCTGAATATGCAACGGCGGGATCGCAAAAGAACCTTGCGATGGTGGATAATATCAGACAGCGATTGAAGCTGACTTCATTACAATATCAGAAACTGGAAGATCTGGTTGCTGCAATCGGTTTGCCGAAGGAAAAGTTATGCACCCATTGCTGGGATGGCAGCAGCTATTTCTAAATTTTACATCTGTGAATGCACCATTCAACTGTTGGGCATTTGCAGTTTTGACAAACTTCAAGTATTCTTAGTACATCTGGACATTACCAGGCGCTGATGATTTGCAAGATCTACAAATGGTGGTTTTGAATTTAGTGGCAATACTTTAATCACAGATGCAACAAAAAACCTTAAAGCTTATATTAACGGCATCGCTTTTAAGCGTTTTAAACCTTTATGGCTGTGCTGTTGCCTTAATTGGAATCGGTGCCGCCGGTGCCGGCAGCGCTGCCTATTTTAACGGAAAGCTAACCAAAACCTATGAATCAGAGTATCATCAAACCGTCCGGGCAAGTAGCACGACTTTGGAAGAGTTGAAAATACCCAAAACTGAAACCATAGCCGATGAATTAAAAACGGAAATGAAGGCCGCGCGTCCTGACGGCACGCCGGTTACAATCGAAATTTTAAGGATCGAAGAGGGTCTGACGCAAGTTTCCGTTAGAACCGGTTCTTTGGGTATCTGGAATAAAAGAGTTTCAGAACAAATTCACGGCTATATAAATCAAAACCTGAATCAAAGGACCTTTGCAGGTGAAAGTTCATCGGGGCACATGGCCCAGGATGAGATTCAGCCCGACACCGGCCAAGCGGACCCATCGGAAATTATCGAGGAAGATCTCAAGGATAATTCTGATCAAGAAACCATCCGTAGCGAATCCCTTGTCAGCCTTACCGATCAGACGCACATTGAGAGTCCTCCCAAATCCGCTGAGATGCTCGTCGACTCGGTTTTCATGATTTTTTTCAAACAAAATTCAAATGCGCTTTCGGAAAAAGCAGTTGAAAAACTTGATCGGGTTTTTGAAATTCTCAGCAAGAATCCGAATGCGGTAATTATACTAAATGGCTATTCAGACTCAATCGGTCCTGCCTCTTACAATGAAATGATCTCGGAAATTAGGGCCAATGCAGTTAAAAGCTATCTGATCGGAAAGGGCATTGCGCCGTTCAGAATGACGGCCTTTGGTCATGGTTCTCAAAAATTTATCGCCAGTAATAAGAGCGCCGAGGGTAGACAGCTCAATAGGCGGGTTGAAATTGAAATCATTAATCCTTGAACTGGGACAGTAACAAAGAGATTTATCCACCGTTTGCAGGTTGAGCCAAAAATCATTTTTGAAACGGCTCTTAGCGATGTCGCTTTATAATGACGAGCGATCGCAGCCCATTAATTGAAGGCAATCCATATTTTTTTATTCTCAGAGAATAGCGATCTTTCGGTATATCCGTACGCACCACATCCAATTCTTCCGAATCGACCTGCCCTTTCATCGCAATGATCGTCCCGTGCTTTGCCAGCAGCGGCAGCGCACTTTTCACAAATGGCGACAGATTCGACAGTGCCCGACTGACAATGATATCAAACGAAGTCGCGTACTCAGGAACTTTCAGAAGGGTTTCAGTGCGCATTTGCCGGGCTTCAATATTCTCAAGACCGAGGGTCCTGAGCACATGTTTTAAGAAATTGATCTTTTTGCGAACCCCGTCGATCAGGAGGGCGGAAATGGACGGTTTAAAAATCTTGAGGGGTATGCCGGGAAAACCGCCGCCGGAGCCGATATCGAGCAATCTGCCCCTGTCAGGGATCCATCCGGCAGGCGCTAGAGAGTCCAAAAAATGCTTGACAGCGATTTCGCGGGGATCCGTAATGGCTGTCAGATTTATTTTACGGTTCCAGTTGATCAGCTCGAGCGCGTGGATGGAAAATGCGGCGCTGACGCTTTCATCTAATTCGATGCCCAATTCTCGAGCACTGTCAATGAGGAATCGCTGCCATTCTTTCGAACCTATTTTCATTAGAAAAAATGCTGAAAATTAATAGTTTAAGATGAGATTCTGCTAAGTAATCAAAAGGAAGGAAGTAACTGCTTAATTGTTTTGGCTAACCCTATAACATCGAACAAGGAATTATGAAGGTCGAAGGATTCAAAATCCTTTTAACTTCTTCATTCGACATTCCTTGTTCGATATTCGATATTCAATTCACCGCTCAACCTTGAACCTTGAACCCTAAACCCTGAACCTTTTTTAATTAATACAGACCCGCCGCACCTCGGCCATATCGGTGTGGCCCTTAAAGACCTTCATGATACCATCCTGTCTCAAGGTGGACATGCCTTCTTTCATCGCCTGGGCAAACAGCATTTCCGTATTGGCCTGTTTTTTGATCATCAATTTGATTTTGGGCGTTCCCTCCATGAGTTCATGAATGCCCATCCGGCCGCGGTAACCGGTATTGGAGCAGGATTCACACCCGACAGCCCGGAACAGCGTCATGTCCGGGTCATATTCGATGCCGGCTTGCGCCCAGTATTTCTCACCAAAATCCGTATAGATCATTTCATACTCATCTTTGGTCAGGGGATATTCTTCCATGCAGTCTTTGCAGAGGCGCCGCGTCAGCCGCTGGGCCAGAACGCCAAGAAATGCATCGGAAAAATTAAGGGGGTTCAAGCCCATATCCAGCAGCCGGGTGATGGTTTCGGGCGCACTGTTGGTGTGCAGGGTGGAAAATACCAGATGACCGGTCAAAGAAGCTTCGATTCCGATAGAGGCAGTCTCCTCATCCCGCATTTCACCGATCATGATAACATCCGGGTCCGCCCGCAGGAAGGCCCGCATCACCCGTGCAAAATCCAGTCCGATTTTGGGTTTCACTTCCACCTGACGCAGCCCGCCCTGGGTGATTTCAATCGGGTCCTCAGCCGTCCATATCTTGATACCCGGTTTATTGATGTAACCGAGAATCGCATGCAGTGAGGTGGTTTTACCCGAGCCGGTGGGACCCACCGCTAAAACAAGACCGTAAGGTTTGGCAATGATGTTCTTCATCACTTTGGTGTTGCGGTCGGTCATTCCCATATCGCCGAGTTCCATCGCCCCGGCCGAAGCCAGAATTCGCATAACGACATCTTCGAATCCACCTTGAGTCGGCAGGGTCGCGACACGCAATTCAAAGGTGGGAACGCCTTTGCGCCTGAATTTGATCTTGCCGTCCTGGGGCAGGCGCCGCTCGGCGATATCCAGGTTAGACATGATTTTGACCCTAGAGATAATACCGCGAACCATGGAATTCGGGACCTTCAGGTACTCCTGGCAGACACCGTCCAGCCGGAAACGAATCAAGGTCGATTTGGTAATCGGCGACGGCTCGATATGAATATCCGACGCATTTTTACGGTAAGCGGCAATGATCACCTGATCAACAAGCTTGACGATTTTACCGGAGGCCTCATCATAGCCTTCATCCTCTTCTTCTTCCTCCTCCTCCTCTTCAAAGGATACCTCGGGCATTAAGTCAAAATTATCGAGGGATTTCTCAGCTGTTGTCTCATCACCAGCTTGCGGCCCGCCATCAAAAAATTGAGCGATGTATTTCTCAATATCCTCCCGGATCGCCACCGTAAAATTAATCCGGCTGGTTTTCATTAAGGCCCTGATATTATCGGTCTTATTCAGATCCCGCGGATCATCGACCAACACTTCAACGCCTTCCTTATCCCAGCTCATCGGAACCCAGTATTCGTTGAGCAAAAATGCTTTTTTCAGATTGGAGAGCAATTCAACCGGGGCTGGAAAGGCGGAATCATACTCACGAAAAGTGGTATCGTAAAAAAGCGAAAAGGATTTTCCGATGGCTGCCTTGTTGATTTTATTATGTTCGATCAGAACAAATTCCACGCTTTTGTTCATCTTTTTGGCAAGTGCAAATGCCTTCTGCAGCTCGTCGGTGGTTACCATTTTTTCTCTTAACAGATAGTCATATTTCGAACCGGTGGTAAAAGTGGTCGCAACTGAATCCATGCGCTTTTTGATATCGGTCTCTGCAGGGTTTAACTCATGGGCTCTCTTATAATTATCAAGGGCCACTTCGCGATGGTCGCGTTTCTCCATTTCCTGGCCGAAAATAAAATGGATGTTGGCCGCATCTTTTTTCGGCAGCTTCTGGGCGTCTACCAGAACCTTGAATTCTTCAGACGCCTTGGAGGTGGAGTGCAGTTTTAGCATGCTTTCGCTGATTTCAGGAACGATTTTTTCGACCGGATAATCTTCTTTAAACAATTTGGCGTATTCCGGAATGGCTTCCCCATGCAGCCCCATCTCCTTGAAGGCCGAAGCGCTGTCAAGAATGGCGGGCACATCCCCCTGATTGGACAGGCGTTCACGCAGCATGGAAATATCTTTTGCCGAGAACCCTTTGGTCGAAGTTTCCTCTTCACTGTTAATTTCTTTTTTCAGCAGCCGAATGCGTTTCTCAATTTTTTCGTGGGTCGGGGCATCCTGAGGGGATACGCTGCCAAGAATTTTTTCGTAAATTTTCAGCGAATCTTCAAATAAGCCCATTGAACGACAAACTTCGGCTTCATTTATTTTGGATTCGATATCAGTATTCATTTATTTTAATATACCTTTCATTTGAGATATCGTAATTTCGGTGCCTGTTAAAAAATCGTCATCATGTTCGTATTCACCCGCTCTTTTTTTTAAATAGCCTGCCAAATTTTTTTCCGGATTTAGATGGCTTCAGCGATGGTAAAATGATGTCGCAGTTTAAACGGATCATTGCAATCGGCACAAACAGTGCCATTAAAATAACGATATATCCGATCTCGGTTGTACGGATATAAATCCGCCCTTTTTCAAAAACCAGATCGGTTTCCCGCATACCCTCCAGGGATTCAATAAAAAAACTCCAATCCCGGCCTTCCGGCTCCTCATTCACAGAAGATCTAAAT
>JASFIX010000349.1:0-5230 GCA_050122435.1 Desulfobacterales bacterium | reverse complement strand
CCATCAGGTGCTCTTCGGGTTTGTAAATTGAGTCGCCGATGTCACCCACCCAGCAAAGCGGAGTTCCCTGATAGCGATCCTGCAGGTCCTGGTAGAAGTGCTGCGTCACGATGGTACGGGGTTGAAGACCCAGGTCGGTGAAAGGCAATGACACGCCTTCTTCAGCCACTTCAATGAGTGCCCCGTTGAAGACCGGTATAAGTTCGACGCTGCGATCGCTGCATATCGTGTAGATTCCCTCAAGACCCTCGAGACTGGCACAAACCGGAAAAAGGAATATTTTCTTAGGTCGGTGATGTCGCAGTGCCTCTTCGACGAAATAATTTAATGTCTGGCCCGAAGCGATGCATTCTTCCATGATAATCCAGGTGTCATCCTGCCACCATTCACCTACAAAAGAACTCTCCACGATGTTCCAGCCGCGAAACCCCGATTTATCCTCAACCCGAGTGAGTTTTATATAGGTTGTATCGAGAAGCCCGGAGCGTTGAAGGGGAGGATTGGCATCCAGCAGGTCAAGCGGACGCCCGCCCCATAAAATGACAAACTGCGCCACTTTGCCGTCGAACATCCGTTCGAAGAGGCGAATCATGTCGTGACCCACTTCTTTTATCATCAGAAATTTTTCAGGTCCACAGGCCTGTCGGCTGAGTAGAAATTCCTCACCGGCTCCCCGGCCTGGAAAATCAACCACATAAATCTTATCCGGTAAGCATCTCTCCCGGAAGGCTTCGTGCTGGGTAATGGCCTTCACAAGCCATATGTCCCTGCCGCCACGTGACATAACAATTTCACCAACATCTTCGAGGAATATACGGCTCGCATCCGTATCCATATTCATAGAGCTTCTCCTTTGCTGGCTATTGCGATATCAGTGAGGTGGATTGAATATTGCTGGGGGGAGTATAAGATAAGGACAATGATGTGTCAAACGATCTACTGAATCAAGTAAATCAATGAGAATTTGAAAGTCCCGGGCGGGCGAAAAATCCAGGCATAAAAAAAGGCAACCCTTCAAATAATGAAGGATTGCCATTTCCAGGTTTCATTAGATGGTTAAACGGTTTTTACATTTACAGCATGCGCGCCTTTGGGTCCCTCTTCTATGTCAAACGTAACCTGATCGCCTTCGTTGAGAGACCTGAATCCTTCTGAATCGATTCCGGTGTGATGTACAAAAACATCCGGACCATCTTCTTGCTCAATAAAACCATAACCCTTACGATCGTTGAACCATTTCACAACACCAGTTGCCACAGTGACACCCCCTTTGTTTCTGTAATTGCCATAGTCCCATACTGCAGGATGCCACCCTGACGAATGGATCTTTCCTTCAGAATGAAACCCGCCTTCAATTAAGGCAGACCCTTAGTTATCTTTTAAATTATAAATATTTTTTCCCGTCAAAATCAAGTAATTTATTTAACAGAATCCTTTTCCACCCGAGTTTGGGCCTGAAACTAAGGCCGAACAAAACGGATTCAATCCCATCGGGCAAATCCGGACGACCGCCGATTGGGTAAACAGTTACCCACAGCCTGGCTATTTTTTTTCATAACCTCCGGGTGAAAGTCTAACAATAATCAGCTTAACACTTTGTAATTATTTCTATTTTTATTTTATCCGCATATTTTGCACGGATATTGCAAGATAGCTCAGGCAAATGGACAAGCGGACGAGCCCGTGTTTCCAATCTGGATTCGCATCCGCATCCCTCAGGAATTTATTTTAACAAACCAAATATCCGCCCTGATGCCCGCCGGCCAGCACTCTGGATTTAGAATTTTATTTTCAGGTTTCTAAAGACCTGAAGCACTTTTTTTAGCGAGTGTCTTGCGATTTTTACAACTTTCGCCCGGATCACTAGAATGAAAGAATCTCGTCGCTCCAAAAACGATCAGCATTCAAAACGGCACCATAAAATTTCCCGGGACCGTAAATCGGAAAGAAGAAATGGTCGAGATCGCAGAAAAGGGGCTGATCGCAGGAGCGGATTCGATCGCAGGCGGGACCAGGACCGCGGGGCGACGGAACGCAAAAACCTGACCCGGGAGTGAGGCTGAAACATGAAACGCGCAACTGTGGATAGGCGTTCTGGTAAAGACAGACGCAAAAGATTGAAGCGGGCTCGACTTTTTTCTCGCAGGCCGGAAAACCGGATCTCTTCAGAACGCCGGCTTCAAGGGGAGAGAAGAACAGGTTGGGTCAGAATCAACAAATGGTCGAGTGTAAAACTGCGAAATTTAAAAATTTCAAAGTTCTTAAAAAGTCCTGAGGTCAGTCAATCTGATAGATAGGCAAATTTTTCGGCTTACGGTTCCATAATAAATTTCTTTTAACAGATTTTAAATTAAATCTTAACAAAATTTAATTAATCAGGCAGTCAAGCGGAAAGGATTAAAATGGTTCAACATATTATCGCCGGCAACCCGGTTGAGAACAAATATCAGCGCTTAAGAAAGATCGATGACCACCTGAGGGCCGAGATAAAAATAAGCAGAGACGGTCTTGGGTACCAGTTTAGATTGAGGGAGATCACCGACAATCAAGGGTGCTTTTTTATCAACCAAAGCTCTCCGATCTTAAAAATTCTGGATACCGGCTCGATTCTGGACATGAAATATTGGACGGCTGATAAAACCAGAACGATCAAATATGTGACTGCCAAAATAAATGGTATCGCCAAACAAAGTCATGAGCCATTTAAAGGACATTACAAAGTCGGATTATCCATTTTGAAGACGAATGGCCTGAAAAAGGTGAATCCAATCGGTGGATTGTTAAAAACACGGATCGAAGCCAAAGGTTTGGGCAGACCACAATCAGCGCAGCTTGGTCTTTGAGAAAGGCGCAGTACGCCTCGCCCTGGATGGTGGGATGAAGTCGAAGGCCAAAGAATTTTTCAAGTTGAAGTAAGGGGGGATTGACCATCATTAAAATAATACTCATTGTCGCAATAATCGCGGCTGTCTATTGCATAGTTGCTGCCGTCGCCTGTCTGGTGGCCGCTTCCAGGGAAATGGAATTACCCGATATTGAAGATATCGAGATCGTAGAATAAATCGAAATTCAACCTCCACAAGATGGATCCTGCTCCACCCTTCAGGATACCATCTCTTTTTTAAAATCCAAAAAGGCGGTCTTCTATGTTCTTGACTCCTGAAATGGTTCTTTGGTAGACATTAACCTTCAATTCAATTCAGGAGGTTGAGATGCGAACGGTTTTCCTTTATGTCACCATTGTTACCAGCATCTTATCTATCTCATTTACCTCGCAGGCTGAAGACAAACACGGCAGATTGTTTGCCGGAGTTGGTGTAAGCTACGTACGCGAAGACTTCGATGACGGCGACCTGAGAAAACTCCCTGCTAACTCCAACATTGATAATTCAAAAGGAATTAATGTTTTTGGTGGTTACTGGTGGCTCGAGCATCTCGCTGTTGAAGGCAACTTCAACTGGTATGCCGATTTCGAAGGTGAGGTAGGTGACATCGATTTCGATATCAGTATCTGGACCGTAATGCTTGATCTCAAGGTGATCTCCCCTGCCCTGTGGGAAGATCGGATATTTCCGTTCCTCAGGATTGGCGGGGGTTATATGATAGGCGAAATCGATTCGGATGTCGGTAATTCGGACGAATCGGACTTTGCCTATAATGTCGGGCTGGGATGCGATGTTTTTGTGGTGGATCGCTTCAGTGTCGGCCTTGACGGCAAGCGTGTATGGGGAACAGGCGATGTTTCTGAGTTCAACCACTATGTGTTTACGGTTCGCGCCGCCTTTCACTTCTGAATAAGGACCGATGGACCCACTGAACGAAATGGAGGGCGAATATGGCCGCACCCGCGATCCTTGACGTGATTGTTTTCAAAGACGGCAATCTGGTAAACGGTAAAGTCTTAACCAGCACCTTTCACATTAAGACATCCTATGGTGAAATCGTCGTCAAAAAAAAGGATATCGCCAATATCCATATGCGCGGGATTCAATTTAAAACTGACCAGATCGTTACCCTGGATTTAAATCGATTTAGAGGGTCCCTTCAACTGTCAACTATCCGGATCAAATTAAAGGACGGCCAAAATATTGAAGTAATCAAAAATAAGATTAACACGATAATAATGCTCACAAATTACCAGTCCGCTTAATAGGATACGGATTGAGACCGCTTATCGAAAGGGTTGAGTGGCTATTATGAGAGGTATCGTAAACGTCATGTCCGGAATCTGCGGTATGATCACAGAAATCCGGGCCACATCGGATGACCAGACCAAAATGGTCAATCTGGAAATTAACACCAGATGTGAAAGCATCCAGAAATTGGCCGGAGATTTAAAAACTGTAAATCCAATCGAAGAAATCTCTTTTCGCGGGGACGGCCCCAAAACACTGCGCATAGCGGCGAAGCACTGCAAGCATACCGCATGCCCTGTGCCTTCAGGCATTATCAAAGCAGTAGAGGTGGCATCCGGGTTGGCATTGCCAAAAGACGCCAGTATTCAAGTTGCACTGGAAAAGGATTAAAAAATTAGCACATGACGTATAATTTTGACCCGGACAGATGGTACGATGATGAGCGTGGCATACTTGAGGCCCGTTTCAAAGCTGGAGAGATAAATCCGCAGGAATATGAAGACGCTCTTGGCGAGCTGGAGCGGCGGTATGATGAAATGCTGAAGAGCCTTGACGGAACATACCAGATTCCCAAGTAAGCGTCTTTATCAGGACTCACCCCGTGATCAGAACTTAAGCCTTTGCAGCTACCCGTTTAACCCTTTCATTGGTTCCAAAGTCACTTCGCACTTGCCTGGATTTTCCGTTTCCATGCTTGATGGCTCCAACCGCTTCGACCAGTTGAATCGGCTCCATCTCCGCGCAATCATCATCCTCGGGTTCGGTGATGTAATAACCCACGTTATCATCCCGATTATCGGTGATGGAAAAATCCTCTAGTTTCTGCAGATACAGCTCATCGGGCGCTTTTGGTATGTTAAACTGATAGGGTGCCCTCAGAGTAACCATGTCAGATTCATTTCCCAGTTCATCTACAGCGGTGACACCGAATTCAATCGGCCCGCCGTTGGGATTGAAAGATTTGACATCATCGGGCAAAACAATTTCAGTAACATTTCCCAGCATCAACCATTGGGAATCATAATTTAATTCACCGTTTTCAGACCAGTATAATTTGTATCCAATGACTTGCGGTGAACTGGATGCGACCCACT
>JASFIX010000348.1:0-5231 GCA_050122435.1 Desulfobacterales bacterium | reverse complement strand
CTTACATTAGGAGATTGAAATACGATGAATATTGGTGGTTTGCTCAAGAACTCGATGATTGACTATCCGGGAAAGTTAAGCTGCGGTATTTTCTTATCCGGTTGCAACTTTGACTGTCCCTATTGCCATAATCCGGACCTGGTCAAAAACTGCTCCGGGAGGTCTGCTGAATTTGATCCCGCCAATATCTATCGCTTCATCGAAAACCGCAAAGGGTTTTTGGACGGTGTGGTTATTTCCGGCGGTGAACCCACGCTCCAGGAGGATCTATTTGATTTATGCCGCCATATTAAGAATATGGGATTTCCGGTAAAACTGGATACCAACGGCAGCCGCCCCCGGGTGATCAAAAGGCTGATCGATGAGGGGCTGGTCGATTACATTGCCATGGATCTGAAAACCGATCCGAGATCCTACGCCACTTACATCAAATCAAACTGCAATACTTCAGCCATCCTTTCAAGCATTGATATTATAAGGGATTCGGCGATTGCCTATGAGTTTCGAACCACCTGTGTCAAACCCATCGTGACCCCAACGGTCATTGCAAATATAAGCCGTCTGATAAAAGGCGCCAGCCTTTATGCCCTGCAGCGGTTTCACAAAAGCCGGATGCTGCACTCGGATTTTTTTAAGGAAATCAATTACGAGTATTCCGATGACGAGTTGATGCAGCTCAAAGCGGTTGCCGAGCCGCGGGTCAAGGAGTGTATTGTCCGCTAGATTATTATTTGAAAATATTTTCACCGCAGAGACGCAGAGGGCGCAGAGTTTTATATAAAGAAAATTTCTCTTTGCGCCCTCTGCGTCTCTGCGGTGAGCTAAATTAAATCGAACTCTACTTTTCCTATTGCAAGAAACGCTCGTAAGCAATCAAACCCCACACAATCAGGGCTGTCAGCATACTCACGCCAGCTGCCGCAGAGCCCAAATCCTTTGCCTGCTTGGACAAAATATGGTGTTCGGTACTGATGCGGTCGACCACATTTTCTATGGCTGAATTCAGCAACTCGGTAATCAGAACCAGCGTGCTGGAGCCGATAAGCAACGCCCATTGTACCGCGTTTTCACCCATCCAGATTCCAAAAGGCATTAGGATTGCAATGACGATGACTTCGGTCCGAAAAGCCAGCTCATTGTCCCAGGCGGCTTTCAATCCTGCCCATGAATAGACCACGGCATTTTGGATGTGGCGGAAGATATTTTCGTTTTGAGATCCCATCTTCATTCACCCTCGGTTATTTTTATTTTGCGGATCGCAATATTGAATTTGTCTGAATCTGCTGTTTTTCGGTAACGTCCCGCTACGCATAACGATATCCGAATCCGCTGATTTAGGCAATCCAAACCACTTCTAAAGAAACCGGACGGATAATTTAAAAATTCTTGTAATCGACGATATTTTTGTGTTAGGGAAAAATGCTTAAATTTGGTTATATTTTAGCAAGATCTGAAGGAGGTTGAATATATGCTATCCGGTAAAAATGTAATGATTATTGGCTTCGTTGTCGGGGTTTTTGTCGTTTTGCAGGGACTGCTGATCGGTATCAGCGTCGGGAAAGAGGGCAGTCCCGTGGAAGCAGCAGTTGATTTCACCAAAGCGTATTTCATGCTGGATGGTGATTCAATGACAAAACTACTTTGCCGCGAAATTGTTGAGAATGAAGAAGTCGATATCGTGGATGAATATCTGAATTCGGTTGCCGTTCAGGCCCGAACGATGGGCTTTTCAAAGAGCTATATGCGAAACCAGCTTTCGCATGTTTCTACGGAAGTTCAGATGACCGACGAAAACCAGGCCAAGGTTAAAATTACCGGTGAACGGCTGCGATCGATTAATCCCGTTTTTGCAATTGTTGGAAAATTGTTTTTTCTGATCGAATCCCACGAGGTTGATGAAACCCTGACACTGGTCAAGGAAGACGACGAATGGAAAGTCTGTGGCAAACCATTTTCGTTGTCTGAGATATAGCCGCAATTTGGATTTTGGATTTCGGATTTTAGATCTAGTAACAAACTGATAAGACGCTTCTAAGTCTGCACCATTCCAAATCCGCATTCCAAATTCCAAAATCTAAAATCAGGATAACTCCAGCATTCCCAAATATGCAGCCAATTTATCATCAAATTCGTCAGCGAGCCCGCCAGATCATTTTGCGTCATCCCGCCCCGGATTTCTATCATGATCATTCTTTAGACTATGAGGCCTCCAGACAGTTATTTGACAACAATCGCCTTATTAAAAAACTGCTCTCATTTGTTGCCGCAACCCTGGAAGATGATTTCGGACACGGCCTGATGCATGCGGTCAAGGTATCCCACGATGCGGGCACGTTAATGGTCATCGAAGCCCGCAAAAGTGGTTATGACGAAAATCCGCTTTCGCGCCTGGTCTGCCTGGCCCATACGGCCGGCTTGCTGCATGACGTCAAACGCAAAAAAAAGGATCACTCCTCCCACGGCGCTGTGCATGCCAAGAAAATGCTTAAAAAATATCCGTTTTCGGTTGAAGAAATTAGCCATATTTCCACTGCCATCCAAAATCATGAGGCTTTCAAAGAGCCTGTTGATGCGAATTCACCCGAGGGGGAGCTGATCTCCAATTGTCTTTATGATGCGGACAAATTTCGCTGGGGTCCGGATAATTTCCACGATACCCTCTGGGACATGGTATCCTATTTCAATCCGTCGCTCACAAAATTTATGGACGGCTATTCCCAGGGAATGGAAAAAATCGAGAGCATTAAAACCACATTCAGAACCGCCACCGGACAAAAATACGGTCCCCAATTTATTGATCTAGGCCTGGCCATCGGCGAAGAGCTTTTTGACGTAATCAAAACGGAATTTTCTGCCCATTTATAGCTTTCCTTCTATGTTTCTGATTATTTGCCAGGAATTCACAGCTTCCTGCGTGGTTTTAAAATCTTTGTGCCCGCCTTTACCAACAATTCGTGCTTTCTTGTTTGACACCCAGAGCGCAATTCACTATAAACTTTGAAAATGTTTGATTTTGCAGGAGGTGTTTCCAACAACCACTAACCGAAGGAGGTTCATATGGCAGCCACAACCTGGCCGGCACCCAATTGGCCGGAAGACGTATCGCACGAAATTACCGGTTATGAAAAACCTCTGTATTCCATACTTGATGAGTCTGCCAGCAACTACCCCAATCAGGTATACACTATTTTCAACGATGCCACTCGTACCTATGCCCAGGTCAAGGATACGGCAGATCGCATCGCCAATTTTCTGGCCTCACGCGGCATCCAAAAAGGGGACCGCGTGGCCATTTTCTTGCCCAATTTGCCACACTATCCGGCCATATTTTTCGGTATCTTAAAAGCCGGCGCCGTATGTGTTACCTGCAATCCCCTCTATACGACAAATGAACTCAATTACCAGTTGAAAGATGCCGGGGCCAAAGCGGTTTTTTGCATGGATCACCCTCAGTTTTATCCCACAACCGTCGAAGCAATTAAAGGCACAGACATTGAGACCGTCGTTGTCTGCGGGGTCAAATCCTACCTGCCGCCGATCAAAGCCTTTATCGGCGGACTTTTAGGGAAAATTCCAAAGGCCGGAAACTATCAGGCGGGCCATCTTTTCTTTGATGATGTGGTCGCCGGTGCCCGGCCACAGCCGCCGGATGTCGAAATTAATCCGGCTGAAGATCTGGCCTTAATCATATATACCGGTGGAACCACGGGAGTTCCCAAAGGGGCGGCTCTGACACACACCAACTTTACCTCCAATCTGATGGCCCTGGAAGAATGGGGGCGTCTGGTGCATGAACCCGGCGCAAAGCCGGAAAAATTAAGACCTGGGGGTTTCCATACTTACCTGGGGGTTCTGCCCTGGTACCACAGTTTTGGTTTGACCGTAGCGATGTTGTCCGCCTGCGGAAACGGCAGTGCGATCATTTGTGTGCCTGATCCCCGGGCCGGTGATCCGCCTTTTACCGAGGTTTTGAAATTGGTGCAGAAGCACAAACCCACGGTCATGCCTGCGGTGCCGACCATTTTTGTGGCCTTTACCAACCACGCGCTTCTGGACAAGTTTGATCTAACCTCATTGATGGGTTGTTTTTCGGGCGGGGCGCCTTTGCCGCCGGAGGTATGCAAGCAATTTGAGGAAAAAACCGGTGCCGTCATATTCGAAGGCTATGGTTTGAGCGAAACCACCCCTGTGGCCACTTCCAATCCAACCAATACGGACCAGCGCAAAATTGGTTCGATCGGCTTTCCGGTACCCAGCACCGACATTAAAATTTTGGATATCGAAACCGGAACAGCAGAATTGCCCCAGGGCGAAGATGGCGAAATTGCCATCTGCGGTCCCCAGGTGATGCAGGGCTACTGGAATCGTCCTAAAGAAACCGAGGAAGTGTTCCGTGAAATCGATGGAAAAAAATTCTTTTTAACCGGTGACATCGGTCATATAGATGAAGAGGGCTATATCCTGGTGACCGACCGCAAGAAGGACCTGATTATCGTGGGCGGCTTTAATGTCTACCCGCGGGATGTGGAAGATATTCTTTTTCAACATCCCAAAGTAGAGCTGGCTGCTGTGATCGGCGCGCCGGACGAAAAAAGCGGGGAGGCCGTCAAAGCCTTTATCCAGCTCAAACCGGGTGAAACAGCTTCCGAAGAAGAAATTTTTGAATTCAGCAAGGAAAATATGGCCGGTTACAAACGGCCAAGGCAGGTTGAATTCCGTGAAAGCCTGCCGGTCTCCAATGTGGGCAAGGTGCTCCGGCGTGTACTCAGGGATGAGGAGCTAAAAAAGTAATAAATTGATTCGCTGAGTTTAAAGTGAAAACCAATGTGGATGTGCTCTGTGTCGGGCATGCTTCCTATGATCTGGTATTTGCCGTTGGGCATCACCCGGATGCAGACGAAAAAACCTTTGCCGAAAAGTTTATCAGTTGCGGTGGCGGGCCGGCCGCCAATGCGGCAGTGACGGTGTCGCGACTGGGTTTCAAATCTGCTTTTGCCGGATATTTGGGCAACGATTTTTATGGGCAGCGGCATTTAGAGGAATTGAACCAGGCGGCGGTAAGTACCGATTTGGTTGTTCGCGGTGATTCACCGACACCGCTTTCGGCAATATTCGTCAAACCGGATGGACGGCGCACGGTGGTGAACTACAAAGGTGAGACCGCACCTTTGCCGGTGGATAGCATCGATTTTTCAAAATGGTATCCGCAGGTGGTTTTGTTTGACGGCCAT
>JASFIX010000347.1:0-5245 GCA_050122435.1 Desulfobacterales bacterium | reverse complement strand
CGTCTTATATCGTTGCTCGGGATCCTGTTGGCAGGCCTTAAAGATAAATTGACGTAATGGTTCCGGCATATCGGGCACCAGATCTGCCGGGTCCGGTATGCCGCAATTGAGATGCAAATCCATTAGTTTCTGAGGATCCGTTTCCTGAAAAGGTTTTTGCCCGGCAAGCATTTCGAAGGCCGTGATGCCCAGTGCGTAAATATCGGTGCGCTGGTCCATGGGATCGCTTTCGATCTGCTCCGGAGCCATATAAGCCATGGTACCAAAGGAAGCAAAATCTTCGGTGCCGATGGGGCACGACAGACCAAAATCAAGAATTTTAAGCCGATCGTTTTGCTGGACGAAAATGTTGGAAGGATTAATGTCCCGATGGATAATGCCCATTTTATGGGCATACTGTAAACCCGAACACAGTTGAATTAGAAAGCTGATTGCCAGTTTGGGTGGTATGCATGCCAGCCGCCCCAGCATGTTTTCTAACGATTCGCCCTCCACCATTTCCTCGATAATGAATACGGTTTTATAACGCTCCTCGATGTCATACACTCTTAGAATATTTTCATGCCTTAAGCTGGCAATGGTTTTGGCTTCGTTTCTGAAACCATTGATAAAATCGGGATTCACAGCCAGATTGTGCTTTAGCATCTTGATGGCCACCGGCATACTCAAATCGGTGTTCAAACCCCTGTAAACAATACTGTAGCCACCACGGCCGATAATATCCATGGCCATATATTTTCCGATAATTCGATCTGCTGTCGGCCGTTTGGAATCGAACCGACAGACGACAAGTTCCGTCAGAAACTCAAGCAGGTCTGGATCTTCTTTGGAGATGTCATCGAACAGGTCCTTATCCAGAGCCCATAACTCCATTGCAGTTTCGGCCTCTGCATGCGCGCCTTGGGGTTCTCCGGTCAGAAATGACCGGATACCCACAATATCCCCTCTTCCTAAATGACCGACGGGATGTAATTCTCCTTCTTTTTCAACAACGAGCAGACAGGCACCCCGCTGTATGATGTAAGCTGTCTTTTGGACATCTCCCTGGGTAATGAATCGCTCACCAGCCGCTACGATTTTACATTTCACCTTGGAGGCCAGAAACTTCTGTTCATCTTCTGAAAAATAGTTCAATACCTTGTGAGCGGTATTTGAAGTGCCCTCTTCTTCCTGTACCAATTTGTAGAAAGGACAACTGGTACAGGAATCGCGCTTCTCCGCAAAGGTTCCCTGGATTTCGCCTCCACAACAGGTGCCGGCCACCGCCCAGCAGACTCGACCTGCATTTTCCCCAGAGTTTATGCCATCATAAGACGAATCCATCGCTGCGATGCACGTGCCATTTTTAGCAGTCTTTGCGCCTCCCGGCTGTCTTTTGCATCTCATAAATTCCCAACAATTCAGCTTTTTGGTTGACATTATTCTTAGTCCTCGATTCCAGATGCCTATTCGATTAGGTCAAATAAGCATCTTCGCTTTTTCGAGGCACCAATAAAAAAGCCCATACCTCACTAAAGGCATGCGCTTCTAATCAATCAGATGCCCTGATTTAAAAATGACTATGCAATAATGCTTCTGCTTATGTTGCGCAGCTCTTTGCTTCATCCTACAGACCCCCATCCGGATGCCATCCCGATGTTGCACCCGGTCAAATGCAGAGCTTAACAAATTGTTCTCCCCAACTTTATGGGCAGAAGCGAAATAGGATTCATAATATGGGCTCAATTTAAAAAAAACATATGCCACACTGTGGTGCTTGTCAACCCGTGAGGTTATAATAAAATAAAATATTATTAATTACTTATCCACTATTATATATTAAACATTGTGAGAATTAGTTAGAGACACTTCGAAGTTTCGCAAGACATAGAAGGTATTTAAGCGCAGGCGAAACAAAATAGTAAGAGGGTTTGAATGATTATCTGAGATTGATTTGGAATGTGAGCTTGAAAACACGCTGATCATTCCTACCTTAATCCTTATTAGAAACAATTTATGCTTATCGAAAAATCAGGCACGCCCTTTGCTCTATTAGACAGGTAAAAAAATAAAGAGGTGAATCATGTCAGCCGAACGCGGCACAGTTGAAAAAGTGGAAGCGGATTGGGCCTGGGTAAAAACAAAGCGTTCCAGCGCCTGTTCCAGCTGCGCCAGCCGCCATCATTGCCTGACACAGGGCGGTGACCAGATGATGGTTAAAGCGCAAAACACAGCCCGGGCCAAGAAAGGCGATGAAGTTGAGCTGTATTTGAGCACCAAAACCAAACTCAAAGGCACCGCGATTGTGTACCTAATTCCGGTGTTCGGAATTTTTGTGGGCGCTTTCTCAGCAAATCCCTTATCAGCGGCCATAGGCATGAACCCATCATTGGGAATGGTCTTGTTCACATTAGCGGGATTGATCCTGTCCGTTTTTCTGATGCGCTATCTGGCAAACCGAATGGATTCCAAGCAGGCGCTGACACCTCTGGTCAAACGGGTAACAATGGCTGCTCGATCAGCACCAAACAAGAGGATTTAACATATGATCAACCGACGTCAATTTTTATATCTGGCCGGCGCAGGTGCGCTGAATTTATTGAATATGAATGGAGTGCCATTCACTAAAAATGGGATGGCATCTTCGACGGATAATGGTTTTATCCCCGACCTGGAACTTTCTCTGACTGCCGCACCCGCCCAGGTACAAATTTTTCCGGGCGAAACCACAACCGTTTGGCAATACAAGGGTCGGGTGATCAAAGGCGATCCAGCCAGCCTGATCAATCCGGATCAATCCTATTTAGGCCCCATTATCCGCACGCGCAAGAACCAGAAAGTTCGAATTCATTTTAACAATGACCTGCCCGCCAGAAGCATCATCCACTGGCATGGCCTGCATGTTCCGGCAAAGATGGATGGCCATCCCATGTATGTCATCCCCACCGGAGATACATTTACGTACGAGTTTGAAGTGCTCAACCGCGCTGGCACCTACTGGTATCATCCCCATCCGCATGGCCGTACCGGGCATCAGGTATATGGCGGATTGGCGGGATTATTTTTGGTATCCGACGATGAAGAGGACAAACTGAATTTGCCCGATAAGGCGCTGGACATTCCCCTGGTTCTTCAGGACCGCTCATTTGATAACAATAACCAGCTACTCTACCTACCGCGGGGCATGCATGACAGCATGACGGGCATGCTGGGGGACACCATCTGCGTCAACGGCAGGCCCGACTTCACGCTTTCGGTCAGCACCCGAGCCTATCGCTTGCGGATTTTAAACGGGTCCAACTCGCGCATTTTTAAACTCGCCTGGAAAGACGGCACACCCTTAACTGTTATCTCCACCGACGGCGGTCTGCTGGAAAAACCGGTCCAGAAAAAATATGTGGTATTGGGTCCGGCCGAGCGCATCGAGCTGTGGGCGGATTTCAGTCAATATCCGGTAGGCACCTCGCTGGAAATGGTCAGCAAATATTTTGAAGCCGCCATGCAGGGAAGTGCTATGGGTCCGCGCCGTGGAATGATGGGCGGCGACATGCTGCCGAATGGCGCGCCTTTCAGCGTCTTAAAAATCGACGTGGCCAGAAAAGAAAAAGAAACCCGTTCGCTTCCGAAAACACTGTCTTCCATTGAACGCTATGATCGCCGGGACGCCGATAATTTCAATAACCCGCGACGGTTTTCTTTTTTCATGAGACATATGCACGGCCTGATTAACGGTCGCACGTTTCGCATGCAGGAAGTCGCCGCTGACGAACGTATCCGGCTCAATTCGACTGAGCTATGGGAGTTCGCCAATGATGACCGTCCTATGGGAATGATGATGATGCCCATGCCCCATCCGGTTCACCTGCACGGCAAACCGTTTCAGGTGTTTGAGCGCAGTGGGACTTTGCACAGCGGTTATGTGGACGAGGGCTGGAAGGACACGGTATTGCTGATGCCCGGCGAACGCGCAAAGATTATTGCCAATTTTTCAGATTACCCGGGGATGTTTTTATATCATTGCCACATTCTTGAACACGGGGATATGGGCATGATGCGCAATTATCTGGTTAGCTGAAGCCTTCAATTCAGAAGCATCATAAGATTTATTTCTTTAGATTTTGAATAAAATGAGTCAGATCCCAGATTTGATTTTCGGTCAATCGATTTTTAAAAGCCGGCATCGAGCCGCGGCCGTTGGCAATTTTCCAGGCGAAATCGCCATCCGAATGTTGACCGGCACGCTCTGCCAGATTGGATGGACTGGGTTTCAAAGCCGCTGCCACCGGTCCATCGCCCTGACCGCTTTTACCGTGGCAGTTGGCGCAAAATTGCTCAAATAATTTTTGGCCCCTTTCAATAGCAGCTGCATCCTTTGGCACGGGGTTCTGGCGCTCGGCAGCCTCTTTGGGGGCATTCCAATCATGGGCAAATAAAATTATTGGGATCAACGCAAGAATCGTGCAGATGCATCCCAATTTAAAGATATTTTTTGTTTTCATGGTCACATGATTTCCTTAGGGATTAACCAGGCTGCACACCATTTTTTTGGCTTCCTCCAGGCTGGTTTTGCTCATGTTGAGCACCAGATGATAAAGAAAGGGATCATCATAGTCCGTTTTGCCGAGTTTTTGATAAAGCGCTTTACGGCGTTTGTCCTCACCTCTGACCACCCTGGCTGCACGACTCTCAGAAAGCTCATAATTCTCTTGCATGAAACGCACCCGGTTTTCGAATTCATCGATCATCAGGATATGAAAGGCATCCGGATGGTCATTTAAAATATACTGGCTGCCCCGGCCCAAAATCACCACATCGCCTTCATCGGCAATCTGGGCAATAATCAAAACCAGGTAATCGAGGTATATTTTTTCGTCAATATAGCCGCGCTCATCCTTTAAGATGCGATCAACCAGAGGTTTGGAAACCATTCGGGTAACAAACCTGGAGAGCTTGCCCCCGGCTTCATTCTCCACAGTTTCAACCCAGTGGGTGGAAACATTGGCCATTTCCGCAACTTTCGCAATAATTTCGCTGTCGCCAAATTCATAACCCAGTTCATCGGCGATCATTTTGCCCAGCGTTTTTCCGCCGGCGCCGTACTGTCTGGAAATGGTGATAACGGCCATATATATCCTCCTATAATAAGGGTTGAGCGCCTTGTCTTGTTTCCCGTTGGCCCGTTGACCCGCTAAAAATTGACGTTAATCTTTTTTAACCGGCCCAACCGGCTAAACTGGCTAACCGGCCAACCGAATAACGCGATCTA
>JASFIX010000346.1:0-5246 GCA_050122435.1 Desulfobacterales bacterium | reverse complement strand
TGCTGTGCTTTTGCCGTATATTCTTTGGCAAGTGTTTCCGGAGATTTGGTTGTGGCACACCCCGCCAACAGAACAAGCAAAAAGAGAACGCTGATAATTCCTGCTTTGTTTTTCATGATTCTCTCACTTTAACGAAAGATGATTAAAGGTTTTCAGCCTGGAAATAAATGACTGCATGTCCTTACGCAATATCTGATCTCTTCTCAACGTAAAAGGATTAGCGAAAAAGGGATTGCCTCCTCTTTTTACAGACATTGCTAATTTGTATCCCGCTTCTTTGGCCATCTGGATCGATCTTTGATCATAATAACCGAACGGATACGCTAAAAAATAGGTGTCCTGGCCCAATTTTTGGTCGATGATTTTTTTTGAACCATTGAGTTCTTTTTTAATTCGGGCAATCTGTTCCTGCTCTGATTCGCCTTCTTTGGGACTCGTCAGATCACTATGATAAATGGTGTGTGAGCCGATTGTAAAGCCGTTGGCCTGCATTTCTTTGAGTTGATCCCAGGTAATGGCCATTTTGGAAACACCGACAAAGCTGGTATAGATGAATAAAGTCGCCTTGAACCCGTATTTATTAAGAATCGGATACGCAATATTGTAAACGGAGCGATAGCCATCATCCATGGTGATGAGCACAGATTTTTGGGGAAGCCCCTGACGATATCCAAGAAAGGCGACAAGTTCTTCGGCTGTTATCACATGATATCCATTTTCCTTTAAGTACCGCATTTGGCGTTCGAAGGTTTTTTTCGGCATGCAGAGTGGAGAGCTGCAATTTTCGGCGAACCGATGATATGTCAATATCGGTATGGATTGAAATCCATCGGCGCTCAGCCCTCCCCTATTTTTATTTTTTAACGGAATCACAACAGCGTTTCCGTTGCGAAACCGAGTCCCGGGGTTGGCCTCTTCAATCATCCATGAGTTTCTTTGGCTCCCAAGGAATTTCCCGGCCAGCTCGGCAGGTGTTTCGTTTTTCTTTACCTGGTAAACGATATAATCCTCGGAACGAAAAATATTTGTATTTGAGGATTGAGCCGTCGTGCGGGTAGGTGCACAGGAGCTAAATACAAGTGAAGTTATTCCGATGAGTACGCCAACGAATAGAACTTTAGAGTAATTCACGCCCCTATTCAACTCAAATTCAGCAATAACATGAGCAAACATAACAGCCCTCGTCAAAAGGATAGGCCAGAAGATTACGATTATTTAAAGTATAATCGTAGGCTTATTTTCGGCTGCTTGTCAAATTAAATATCATTTTCAGCGATATTAGAAGTGGTTTCAAAACCTCAGATCAGGTTTCCCGCTTGAACGCGGGATTACACGTCTTGATTTTAGCACATTAAGGTGTGCATCAAGGCCCCGCTGAAGCGGGATTACATGTCGAATCTAAATAGATTAAGGTATGCATCAAGGCGTCCCGCGCACTTAAAGCGGAGCGTACACGTTAGTACGTGAGCATTTCAGTGCGCGGGGCAACGCAGCCATTGGGCCCTTTTGAGCTCCTAAAATAATCTTTCAAATAGATGCGAAATCCCGCTTATCCACTGGGGAAATGGGGTTTAGAAACCACTTCTAGTGATTGCCATTGAGATAATAAAGCGCCGTGAAGGTAGGCAGTCATCAAATTGTATAAATTTCCGACACTTAATTTGCTTGACTTTGGTTTTTGACCATAATAATTTGATAGTTTAAAGGTTAGAGCTGTATATTTTCGACTGATCTTACCGGAAAAAGTTCAGATCGCCACTTGCAGCCCGGCCATTACCTCTATCTCAAGGGGGATGAGCGCCAAATGAATTCAATCCAGCAATTCGGAAAACGGTTTAACACCCGCCATTTGATTATCGGTCTGGCTGCATGGTGGCTGATAATGCTCATTATTTATTCGGTTATCAGCTTACGCATAAATCACCATAAAGGCAAGTTAAGAGATATCGGTGTCGAAATAACCAATGAATTTTCCAAACTTGTCAGCCTGCCGCTATTAGAAAGAAATTCTCAGTCAATCCATAAGTTGCTCACTGATGCTGCCAGTAAAAACGATGTCGTTTACGCTTCCGTCGTTGATCATCGCAATGAAGTCGTCGCCTTTACCGGAACCGGACATCTTATGCCGGATATGACTGAAACGGCCCGCTCTGTCGATAAAGTATCCATGTGGGACGGTGGCTTTGCCAGTCACGCCAGAATTCTCAATTTTGTTTCTGAGATAACCTATGCCAACACCAAAATTGGAGAAATTTTTATCGGTCTTTCTACCCCCGGATCTTTTCAGACCCAAAAACAATTTGCCGTTATAGCTGTCTCAAGCAGTTTAATATTATTGTTTTTAATAATCATATTCCGCTATCAGTCGATTCGAGCATTTATGGGCAAGAATTTAAATTTAAGTCATTCGAATATCGTGATGGATTCACCTGCTAAGCGATCCGATATCACCTGCCCATTGTGCGGAACCCGGAACGCGCCATCCGACACCTTATTCAGCCGACCAAATCTAGACAAATTTCTAGCTATCGGGGACTCGAGACATGGCGTAGATGCAAGAGATAATGCTGATTTGTCAGAAAATAATCCGCGCCGTACTAAAAATGAAGATTTTAACTTGATTAAACGCCAAATCATATTACGCTGCACCGAGATTATTAAAAAATTGACGGTCTAAACCGTATCCTCATGGCAAGGAGGTGTTCTATGCTTGTCAACGAAATTGCCACCATGACAGCGGTGAAAGTAAAAGAAATTTCGACGAGCACCTTTACCAGAGTTGCGAGAGGAATGAAGCGTATATCGGAAATAAAATTCATCGAGCGCAACCGAAAACAGGTCGCCATTTGTCTGGCTATCTGGCTTCTCATCAATTTTACCGGCTATTTGTTTTATCACTATACTTTTGAACGCAGGAATGAGCTGTTCTTCCAGCAGGGAATCACCGAGACCCAAAATCTTGAGTCCAAAAGCGGGCCCTTCGTTTTAGAAAAAGACATCTTATCGCTCAATGTGGCCGTCAAAGAATTGCAGGATATTAATGATCTAAAATTTGCTGCAATAACGGACCATAAAAACAATATTCTGGCTCATACAAACCCGAACTTGATGAATCGAAAATTTGAGCCACTGCAAGATGAAAAACCGATCGACACCTTTAACGGGATCAAGATTATCTCAGGAATTTCACCGGACAAAACAGCGGTTATCGGTTTTTTTAAAAATATTGTTTTTTCAGATGTCGAGATCGGCAAAGTTTGTATTGCAGTTTCTACCGCTAACCTGAATAGAAACCTCAATCGATTGCGGTTTCTCTATCTAGCGGGTGTTGTGTTGACGATAATCTTGTTAGGGATCAGTTTTTTCCTGTTGGATCGCCATGCTAAGGCCAAGGCGCTTAAGTTAGAACAGGAAATTGAAAAAATGGACCGGATCGGTCCTTATCTTTTACATAAAAAGGTTGCCCGCGGTGGAATGGCCGAACTGTTTTTAGCAGATTATGTTCGTCAGGACGGGTTTAAAAGAAAGGTGGCGATAAAGCGAATCCTACCTCATCTTGCAGGGAATCCGGATTTTATCAAAATGTTTACCCGCGAAGCCAGGCTTGCTGCCCTATTGCAGCACCCGAATATTGTTCAAATCTTTGATTACGGCAAGATTGAAAATGCGTACTTTATTGCAATGGAATTTATCGATGGAAAGAATTTGGGAGAAATCCTCGCAGCCCTGAAACAAGGTCTGCCGATTGACGAGGCTGTTTTTATTTTTTCTCAAATCTGCAAAGGCCTTGATTATTCTCACACCAAACGGGATGAAAGCACCGGGGAAGCTTTCCATATTGTCCATCGAGATATCAGCCCTCAAAACCTGTTGATTTCATTTCAAGGAGAGGTGAAAATAAGCGATTTTGGAATTTCCAAAGCCAGGTCCGAGCCCAGTTTAACCCAAGCAGGTATTGTTAAAGGGAAGATGGCTTATATGTCGCCCGAACAGGCTCTGGGCAAATCGATTGACCATCGGGCTGATATCTATGCTTTGGGGCTTGTCTTTTATGAAACGCTCACCGGAAAAAGAGTGTATACGTTTAGCAGTGATATTGATGCGATTCGCGCCATCCCCAAAATGGATATTGAACCGGTAAGCAATTCGGTTCCTGATGTTCATGAAGAGTTAAACCGCATAATCATGAAATGCCTTGAAAAACAAAAAGATATCCGATATCAGAGTGCTGCGGAAGTATATACAGACTTGATGGCATTTAAAAAGGAACAAAAATTGGCTTTTGAAACTTACGATCTTGCGAATTTCATGAAAAAAAATTTTAAAACTGACAAATACCCCTCACAGTCAAACTAGACTGAAACCAACCTTTTAGAGCGTTTTTCATAATAACGTTCCGATGCAGGTCGTTTTTTGAGTCTTTTTTGGGTTATCAATAACGTCTGGTATAGCTTGGTCCAAGCGCTCTAATAATTGTTCTTCATTTTTGCAGACATATGAAATTCATGCGCAAGTGGCCCCCGTTTTTGGTCACGCGGGTTTTTGATCCCTGATATAGCGGTTGTCAGGTTTATAATAATTTCAAGCTGTCACAAGCTACCAACGCTCTTATTAAAAAAGATGGAAAACGGAATATATTTTTGACAACCGCTATAACTTCTTATTAAACCACAACCCGCCTTGAAAGTGGAACCATGCCGAAGCCTTATTTAGAATGGATTGATGGAAACCGTCACAAGCAAAGGTTAGAGATCGTGGACAAGGTCTTTATCGGAAGAAGCTGCAAGGGGGTGGATCCTCAAAAAAGAATCCTGGTGGAGGATGCACAGGTATCCAGGGATCATGCAGTGGTTAGCCGCCGTGCAAAAACACTGAAAATCAAAGATATGAGTAAAAACGGCACCTGGGTAAACGGTATCCGGCTGGCAGCCGGCGCATCCAGTAACCTTGTGGATGGAGACACCATTCGTTTGGGCAGCCTCACTTTACACGTGTTTTACCCTGAAGATATTACCGGTGTTACCGATGCTGCGATATTAACTGACGGCACCCGCGTGACCCCGACTGAGATAATTGTGACCAATGTAGTCGCTGATGTCAGAGAGTTTTCCACCTTCTCTCAGGCACATGCATCCTCCGATGTCTATGCCCTGATGAAGGAAATATTTGATACCTTCAGCACCATTGTGTACGATTTTAAAGGAACCATTAAAGATTACGCCGGCGACGCTGTCTACGCGTTTTGG
>JASFIX010000345.1:0-5254 GCA_050122435.1 Desulfobacterales bacterium | reverse complement strand
AATCGCTTATCCATCAAATTGCGATTTTCATGCAAAATATCCGCAAAGAGGACCTGATGAAGAGGCCGGGGGTGTCTGAAACCCTTGACTGGGCCGAAGCTCTTCTTAAACTTCATCGCAGCGTCCTGAATGAAGAAACGGTCGAACAGACGCTGGGATGTATTCTAAAATACCGCGAAGATATTCAAAATTTCAAATCCAATATCTGGCCGAATCCGGAAAAGCGCACTCAGCTCTTAACCTCGCACGCCAAGTAATATTTTCGGATTGAGTATTTTTTTGATTGGTGTCAGGTGTCAGATACGCAAAACTGACACCTGAACACTGACACCTGAAACCAATATTTTGAAAAATGACCGAAAAGAACAGTGCCCATAACTCCCCGCAACGCTCAGAAGAAGGACTGATCGAAAATATCGTCCAATTTTCACATCTGTTGCGAGATAACGAAATTTCAGTTTCCCTGCCGGCTGTATTGGACACACTGGCGGGCTTGCCACTGATTGACATTTCCAACCTTCAGACGTTTCAGTGTTTACTTCGCAGCAATTTCATCAGCTGTAAAGAAGATCTCTCCAAGTTCGATCAGTTATTTTATGCTTACTGGATGCCCAGGGATCGGACCACACTTCAGGTTCCAGCTGAAGGCGTCGGAGAAAGTGAAACCGAAGAGGATATCCTCAGCACCGTTAAAGAAAAAATGAGCCGGCTTCAGGCCGACGGTGATGCCGAACCAAAAGCCAGCAAACAATGGGCGCTGCACTACAGCCCGCAACCCCTCTCGCAATCAGATCAATTGCAGGAACTCAGTTTTGACAGCAACAAAGACATCTACGAAACGATCAACAGATTGCTGGAACCGCTGGCCAACCGGATCAGTCGGCGGTTTCAATATACGACACGCGGAAAAGAAGTCAGCCTGAGGAAAATACTGAGAAAAAACATGCAATTCGGCGGAGAACTGATCCTGCTTGATTTTAGAAAGAGAAAATTAAAAAAACGGCGGGTTATCTTTTTCTGTGATGTCAGCGGTTCAATGGATATTTATACGCTGATGATCCTGCAATTCATCCATGCCCTTAAGCGAATTGATCGGCAGACCGAAATTTTCTTGTTTTCAACCGATCTTTCCAGAGTCACCCATCACTTCGAGATCGGTGATTTTACGTCTGCCGCTACGCAAATTCCAGGGGCTATTTCTGACTGGGGCGGTGGGACACGTATTGGTTATTGTCTTCAGCTGTTTAATGAAACCTTCGGGACCAGACAGCTTTCCCATAAAGACATCGTCATGATTTTTAGTGACGGCTGGGACAGAGGTGAAATCGATTTGCTCGATAAGCAGATGGCCTTCCTGAAACGCAAAGCCCATAAAATTATATGGTTAAATCCGCTGATGGGAACACGCGATTACGAGCCGATCTGCCGGGGGATGAGCGCCGCCCTGCCCTACGTAGATTTCTTTCTGCCAATGGGCAGCCTCAACGACCTGCGTTCCATCAGCCAGACGCTCAAAAAAGTGATGGTATAAAACAGGTTTAGGGTTCAAGGTTCAGGGTTCAGAGTTGCGGGTTGCGGGTTGCGAGTTACGAGTTAGAGGCTTAAGACAGGGCAATCTATACACGGACGTGGTGCCTTACCCTTACTTCATAATTCGATATTCCTTGTTCGATATTCGATATTCTTTGTTTATTTTCCCTATTCTTCCTTTTTCTTTGTTTCCAGCGCGTCCAGAATTTTTTCGGGTGTAATCGGCAGCTCCAGAAAATCAACATCGATGGCGTCATAAATAGCATTTACAATCGCCGGTGCCGGTGACAGTTGAGTGCCTTCTCCGGCTTCTTTGGCCCCATAGGGTCCGATGGGATCATCCGTTTCGACTTCGATGGCTTCAATCTCCGGCATCTCCAGAAAGGTGGGAAAGCCGTAATCCAGAAATGAAGGATTCATCATCTGCCCTTTTTGAACAATTGCATCTTCATACAGGGCCTGGCCCATGCCGCCAACCACAGAGCCCTCTAACTGCCCCTCAACCAGCATCGGGTTGATGGGCCGCCCGCAGTCATGGGCAGTGACCATCCGCACTAGTTTTACCTGACCGGTGATGAGATCTACTTCGACTTCAGCCGCCTGGGTCATAAAAGAATAGTTGGGGGAAAAATTACCATCCTGTTTAAACAGGGTGGTCGGCTCATCGGCCGGCGCCATCCATGACCCCCTGCCTACGATGGGCATGGGCAGATCCGCATATTGATAGGCCTTCAGGGCTTCTAAAAATGTCATTCCTTTTTCCGGAGAACCCTTCACAAAAATCTTGCGTTCTCTGGCAACTAAATCGGCAACGTTGGCCTCGAGTTTATCTGCCAGAAAGTTGAAGAGTTTTTGCCTGGCGGCAGCCGCGGCCAGTCGCGCGGCATTGCCGGCCCTGACGGTCACACCGCTGCCGAAAGTCCCCGGGTCCAGCGGTGTGATACCGGTATCGGCTGCCGTAATACGGATGTCGTCAATGGGCACGCCCAGCTCTTCGGCCACAATCTGGCTGATAACGGTTTCCGCGCCCTGGCCGATATCCGCGGCGCCGGACAGAACATTGACCGCACCGTCCCGGCCAACCTGGACCACCGCACCCGAGCTGATATGGCTCATATTGCTGACCCCGCTGGGAAACGAAGCGCCGGCCAAGCCCACGCCTCTGCCAAACGGTAATTTCCCGCGCTTTTCTTTCCAGCCGATAGCCTCAGCAGCCTTTCTTACCGATTCTGAAAACCCGCAGGTATTGATGACGAATCCGGCCGAATGGGGCTCCCCGGCATGAATACTGTTTTTTATACGGACCTCGGCCGGATCGAGCCCGAGTCGAGCGGACATAAGATCCAATTGGCGCTCAACGGCAAAGCGGGCCTGGGGAATACCGTGCCCGCGCATGGCCCCGCCCACGGGCTTGTTGGTATAGACATGATAGCCTTCATAAAACAGATTGGGAACTTTGTAGGGAATCATCAGAAAAAAGCAGGAAAGGGCCATCATCGTCGGTGCGGTGCTGTTGTAAGCACCCCCATCGGCGTACGATTTAAATTGTTGCGCCAGGATGGTCCCGTCCTTTTTTAAGCCGGTCTTTACGGTAATGTACATGGGGTGTCTTTGTCGGGTGGCAATAAAAACTTCTTCCCGTTCGTAGACGAATTTTACCGGTTTTCCCAGTTGCATGGCAAACCAGGCCGCACAGAAATCCTTGGCAAACATATCGATTTTCTGCCCAAAACCGCCGCCGACCTTGGGTTTGATAATCCGTACCTTGCTTTCCGGTATCTGAAGCGTATTGGATAGATTGCGTCTTAAAAAAAACGGTATCTGGGTTGAGCTCCAGAGGGTGAGCTCCCCATTTAACGGGTCGAATTGGGCCAGGGCGGCGTGCGGTTCTAAAGGCGCATGATTAACGGCCTGGGAGAAAAATGTATCTTCAAAAATAGCATCGGATTCGGCAAAAGCCTTTTTGACATCACCGAATTCTTTTTTAATGGCAAAAGAGGTGTTGTTCTTTATACCTTCATGAATGACCGGTGCGCCGTCCTTCTTGGCTTCAAAGGGGTCAAATACGGCCGGAAGCTCCTCATAATCCACCTCGATCAGTTCCAGGGCCTCTTCAGCAATTTCGGGATCAATGGCACAAACCGCAGCCACGTCATCTCCAATAAAGCGGACTTTGCCTTTGGCCAGGGCATACTCATCTTTGGCCATGGGGACGATTCCATACTGTCGATCGGGGATATCGCTACCGGTGACAACCCCCTTTACACCCGGTAGTCTGGCTGCCTTGGAAGCGTCTATATTCAAAATGTTTGCGTGGGGCAATGGACTTCTCAACACCCTCCCGTAGAGCATTCCGGGAAGGACGAGGTCATCGGTAAACAGGGCGCTTCCTTTGGCTTTCTGGGCGGCATCCAACATCGGTAATCGGGTGCCAACGACATTGAATTCTTTTTCCATTTATCCCTCCTTACCGGATGGGGTTGTAACACTCATCACGGCTTCAACTACTTTTTTATATCCGGTACAGCGGCAAAGATTCCCGGCCATCTTGTGCTTGATCTCATCTTCTGTTGCATACGGTTCTTCGTCGAGGATTGCTTTAGCGGTTAAAATCATACCCGGGGTGCAAAAACCGCATTGCAGTGCACCTTTTTTCACAAAGGCGTCCTGCAGGGGATGAAGCTCCCCGCCTTCTGCCAGCCCTTCAATTGTCAGAATCTGCTTGCCCCTGGCATCGACGGCAAGCATTAAACAGGACAGCCAGGCCTCACCGTCAACAAGTACCGTACACGCCCCGCAAGCCCCCAGATCGCACCCTCTTTTAGTGCCCATTAAACCCAGTTTGTCTCTTAAGACCTCCAGCAGGGTATGGTTTGGCGAAACCAGCAGTTCGTAAGTATCGCCATTTATATTCAGCTCGATGGCCGCTTTCATTTGCTTGCCCTCCCCTTTGCTTCATTCACCGCGTTTTGCAGCAATAATCCCATCATCCGTCTTTTATGCGACGGCGAATAAACAGACGTTTTTACCGGTTTGGCTGCCTTGGCCGCCGCATCCGAGGCGGCCTTCACATTCTCCGCACTCAATTCCTTACCGTTTAAGACATTTTCAGCCGCTTTGCCTCTCACCGGCTTGCGATCAACGGCCGTAAACGCCACCCGATACTGTTTTTCAGTTTCAGATGACCACAAGGCGGCGCCAACGATGGGAAAGTCAATGCTCTCGCGATTGGCAAATTTGATATAGCTGGAAATTCCATCGGCTGCGGCTTTAGGTATAATGATTTCTCTTAAGATCTCCGCCGGCTCTTTGACCAGGGGTGATTTACCATCTCCTGAAAAGAAGTCATCAATCGGCATTTCTCTTGATCCATCGGGACCCACCAGCACGATGCGCGCTTTGATGACCATCAGGGCCGGCGCCATGTCACCACAGTAGGCTGAATAGCAAACTTCCTTTTTGTTGACCACATGGCAGATCTCGCCGCCGGCCTTGTAGCAGGTCGGGCGCGAGCTTCGCCACCATTTGCTTTGATTAAAATACATACATCGATTTTGCTGACAGATGTTGCCCGCCAGGGTCCCCATTACCTGATGATGATATGAGCCCACCGCAGAGGCCGCCCGGGCCAGACCGGGAAAATTTTTGAATACAAGAGAATCGGCGTGCAGACGTTTCAGGGGCGTCAAGGCGCCAATACGGATATCCCCATTATCCTGCCGGA
>JASFIX010000344.1:0-5255 GCA_050122435.1 Desulfobacterales bacterium | reverse complement strand
AATCAACCCGGGGGCGCCCTCAGGGGTCATTTAGCGGCCGGTGCGGAAAAGGTAATTGTTTCCGCCCCCTTTAAATTTAAAGACAAGGGCACGGCTGCGCCCGAAGATTCGGTGACCACCGTAATGGGAATTAATGAAACCGATTATGAGCCCAGGCGTCATAAAATTATTTCCAATGCTTCTTGTACGACAACCTGTCTGGCACATATGATGAAACCCTTGGTCAATGCCTTTGGCCCCAAAAAGATCATGTCGGCATCCATGGCCACCGTTCATGCTGCCACCGGGTCGCAAGAGGTGCTGGACCGGCTTCCGAAAACCGGAAAAGTTGATCTTCGAAAAAACAGAAGCATTTTAAACAATATTATTCTAACTACCACCGGTGCTGCCAATGCATTAAGATTGGTCATTCCGGAAATGGAAGAAATCGCCTTCATTGCTGAATCCGTCCGAATCCCGGTCCAGACCGGATCGTTGATCATTCTGGTGATTAACCTTCAAGAAGAGCCGAGTGGGCCATTTATCACCCGGGATGACATCAATGACATATTTGAGCAGGCGGCTGCACAAAACACTCATGGGTACCTTTACTTTACTAACAAACAGAATGTTTCCTGCGATATTATTGGTATCCCACGGGTTGCCGCCACAATTGAAGGCCACGAAACCCATACCCGGACGGCAGAAGCCACGATTGATTTGAAAAAAGTACCCGGATTGGAAAAGGAAGCCTTCGCCAATCCCAATCAATCAATTATCCGGGTTCCGGTCACTCAGGCGGTTATCTATGGCTGGTATGACAATGAAATGGGAAGTTACGTGAATATGATGGGGGATCGCACGGTGTCCATAGCGGAAGACATGTAGGGACATCCTAGCTGATATGTTATCCATTCGATTGCCGCGGGAGGATCAAGAAGCTGTTTGCCCATTAACAATCAGGAGCAATGGAGTGCTGGGGTACTGGAGTGTTGGGCGTTGTGACAAGTCGCTCTTCCATTACTCCACTACTCCAATACTCCATCACTCCGGCAACTTAAGGCTTCTAAGCCAAACTACCTGAATTGCCCTTATATGGCCAACAGAGTGGACGGTTAGAACCATTATTCCGCAAACCCGTAATGAAAAATCTCGTATTCTGTGTTGCCGCCCAGCAGGCTATCGATCTGGCTTTGAATCTGCTGGCGATCGTTGCTTTGCACCCACCGTTTCCAGTCATCTGATGTTTCCCATGTGCTAATCACCAGGAATTCATCCGGCTTTTCAAGATTTCGCATTGTTTCTCCGGTAATATAACCGGGCTGCCCATTTGCAAGCGTACGCATCTTGCGGAACAGCGGGATCATTTCCCTTGCCTTGCTTTCAGGTACGTTTCTCCGAATCAATACTTTTACTGCCATTGTGTCCTCCTTTTTGGGATAGACGCATCAAGCTATTTTTATATTCTGTTAAAACATAATAATACTCAAGCACGGGGTCAAGAAACATTTGGCGATTTGAGAACCTGCGCCAAACTAATTTGAAGGGCGACGAATTCAGCTGCATCGAGGGTCTCAGCACGCCGTCCCGGGTCAATGCCCGCTGCTGCCAATGCCTGTTGGGCAACCTGCGGATCAATCTGGAGACCACTGGCCGACAGTGCATTTTTAAGGGTTTTGCGCCGGTTGCCGAATGCTGCCTTAATCACCTGAAAAAGCATGGTTTCATCATGTGGCGGATATGCGCGCGAAACATCAAAATTGACCTCTACCACCTCTGAATCGATTTTGGGTGCCGGATAAAAAAGCGAAGATGCGATCGTTGCGATGGATTTTATTTCAGCACAATACGACAGCATAACCGTCAATCTGCCGTAATCTTTGTTGCCGGGGCTAGACGTTATTCGCCGGGCCAGCTCCTTTTGAAACATTAAAATCGCCCGGGTTACATGATCGCGGGATTCGATGAGCTGGATTAGGACCTGTGAAGAGATGTTATAGGGCAGATTCCCCATCACAATTAAACGGTGATCCAATTTTTTTGCCAGTGCATGGATATCGACCCGAAGTATATTTTTTTCGATGATTTCAACATTCCTCAGTTTGTGAACAAGCAATTCGGTCTTTAGCAACTCTGTCAACTGTGGATCTGTTTCAACTGCATAAACACGTCCGGCAATCTTTGCCAATGGAATCGTCAGTGCGCCCAGACCGGCGCCGATTTCCATAACCGTGTCCTTTGAGGCAACCCGTGAACGCCGAACGATCATTTCGGCGGTAGAGGGGTCGACCAAAAAATGCTGCCCCAGCTTTTTTTTGGGCCTTAAATTCCATGCTTTTAGTAAGGCCTTGGGAGAAGTCATGATGCCCTTAATGTTCTTCTGTTTACTTTCTGATTCCTATCTAAAAAGCGAACTTCAATATTTTTAAAATGCTTCTTGGTTGAGCGCCTTGTCTCGTTTCCCGTTAGCCCGTTAAGATAATTATATCGGGCCTCTTTTTTCTAATAACGGGTTCAACGGGCTAAACCGGCTCAACCGGTTAACCGGATAGGTAATTTGGTTTTTTAATTGCCTATCCGATTGGCATTATCTTGACTTTTTTTTGTTTTATCATTAGCTTTTACATCAAATTTCATAGGCTTAGGTATTTTGATCTATCAGGGCATTCTGACCCCTTCATTCAAGGAGGACTCCATGCAAAAAAGAAAAGGAAAAACCGTCAGTTTCGATGCCATGGTAAAATTTTTTATGCAGAATTACAATATTCCGACGAAAAAAGATGTCGATCGATTGATGGCAAAATTGGATCGACTGGAAAACCTGATCAAAGTTGCCATGGCCAGCGGCAGATATCCGCTGAAAGGATCGGCTGGGACACGCAAGACCGCTGTTACTGCAGTGGACATGGTTTTTGATGTCATTAAACGGTCCCGTAAAGGTCTGGGCTTTGCTGACATTCAGGCCAAAACCGGATTTGGAGATAAAAAAATCCGTAATATCATTTTTCGATTAAATAAAACCGGTAAAATTAAGCGAAAAAGTCGCGGCATCTATGTGGCTGCATGAAATTTGATGCATTTTCCTATGGATTCACCGCAGAGACGCAGAGGGCGCAGAGTTTTTTTATGAAGAAATTTTTTCTCTGCGTCCTCTGCGGTGAGCTAACGAACTGAGAACTTCTGGTATTGATAGGATTATGATTATGAGCAAATTTGAAGATCCCAATCATCTGGACCTTCGTCAGGGCGATCGTATTCAAAATCATTTGGTACAGCGGGTCGCACCCCTTGAACGGATCCGCTCTTTTTTTTATGAGCTCGAGCATGTAAAAACCGGAGCGCGTCATATTCATATCAGCAATAAAGATGCTGAAAACACATTCAGCGTTGCCTTTAAGACCGTACCTGTAGATTCTACCGGCGTTGCCCATATTCTTGAGCATACCGTACTATGCGGTTCCAAGCGGTATCCGGTACGCGACCCTTTCTTTTCCATGCTTAAAAGGAGCTTGAGCACCTTTATGAACGCTTTTACGGCGTCCGATTGGACCATGTATCCATTTTCCACTCAGAACCAAAAAGACTTTTACAACCTCATGGACGTATATCTTGACGCCGCTTTTTTCCCAAAATTAGAAGAACTCAGTTTCAGGCAAGAGGGTCATCGCCTGGAAATAGAGGGTGATCTGAATGCAGATAATCCAGATCGGTTCCGCTTGAGCTATAAGGGGGTTGTCTACAATGAAATGAAAGGCGCCATGTCTTCACCGGATCAGGTCATGGTTCGTACGATCCAAAAAGAACTGTATCCTTCCACTACCTATCATTATAATTCCGGGGGTGATCCGGTCGAAATTCCATCGCTGAGCTACAAACAGTTAAAAGAATTTCACCAACGCCATTATCATCCCAGCAATGCGTTTTTCTATACTTACGGGAATTTGCCCCTGGCAGAAAGCCTGGCAGTTATCGAAGATACGGTTTTAAATAAATTCAGCCGCATAACCCCCGATACGGATGTTGCCCCACAGCCGCGCTGGCGCAAACCCCGGACGGGGGTATTCTATTATCCGTTCCAGGCCAACGAAGATCCATCTAAAAAATGTCAGGTTTGCGTTGCCTGGCTTGGCGCGGATATTAAAGATACCTTTGATATTCTGACGCTTTCGCTGCTGGAACAGATTTTGCTGGGGAATTCCGCATCACCGCTTCGCAAAGCCCTCATCGAATCAGGACTTGGTTCGGCGCTTTGTGACGGTAGTGGTTTTGATGCTGATAATCGGGATACATTGTTTGTCTTCGGATTAAAGGATGTTGAAGAAGACGCTGCTGAAAAAGTCGAGGCCCTAATATTTGAAACGCTGACGGATCTGGTTGATAACGGCATTGACAAACAATTGATTGATTCTGCCATTCATCAGATCGAATTCCATCGCAAGGAGATAACCAACACGCCATATCCATATGGAATTAAACTTTTGATGACCTTTGCAGGTCCATGGTTGCATGGCGGAGATCCCGTAAGGATTTTAAAATTTGATGACGATTTAAAAAAGCTGCACGAATTGATGAAACAGGGCCCTTTTTTTGAAAATCTAATAAATAAATGGCTGCTGACCAATTCCCATCGGAGCCGGCTGACCATGGTTCCGGATACGCAAATGGAACACAATGAAGCGGTTCGCGTGCAGGCTGAATTGGAGAAAATCAAAAAAAGCCTGCCCCTAGCCAGGCTCAAAAAAATTCAGCAGAATTCCAGGACCCTTCAACTTCGGCAAGAAACCCCGGACGACGTATCCTGCCTGCCCACTCTGGCAAGAAAAGATATTCCTTCTTCAGTGCCGATGGTCAACGAAACAGAATATGATCGCAAGTCATCCGCCACATTATACAGCCAGCCGACTTCCGGGATTTTTTATTTCGCGGCTTCAGCCGGCACGGGCGTTCTTCCCCGGGAACTGATTCCTCTGGCACCGTTTTTTTGTTATGCCTTGACCCGTTCAGGCACGGCGATACATGATTATACTGAGATGGCCCGCCTGATCGATGCATATACTGGCGGCATCGGTCTGGCTACACACGCCCGTACCCGATATGATGACGGCGGGAGCTGTCTGCCCTTCATTTCCTTTGGCGGCAAATGTTTGGCCCGTAATCAGGAGAAGATGTTTGAAATCATTCAGGAACTAATTGCTCATTTTGACTTCAGCGACCATTCGCGCTTAAAAAATCTGCTGAACGAATATCGTGCAGGCCTTCAATCCATGATCGTGCAC
>JASFIX010000343.1:0-5264 GCA_050122435.1 Desulfobacterales bacterium | reverse complement strand
CTCTATTCCCGGGTCCATACCGATATAGGCACCTGAAAAAAGAGTGCCCAGCCCGGTGACGCCACTGCCGGTTACCCGGGGGCGCACCACCCAGAACCTCGTATTTTCGGTCAGGAACGGTTGAGTTTCTTTTACGAGTTCAGCCGTTATAAGAACCCGGGATAGATCTGCGTTGAATCGGATGGATTCGACTTGTCCGAGTTCGACATCCTTATACTTTACTTTGGTCTTGCCGGCTTCAAGTCCTTCGGCAGATTCAAAACTGATCGTAACGGTGGGGCCCTTCTCCGACAAGCCTTTATATGCCAACCATCCGCCGATCAGCATGGCGACAATAGGCACCAGCCAGACAATGGAAAACTGTCTGCGGGTATGAACCACCGCTTGCGGAATCTCCTGGGTTTCTGTTTCATTGCTGTTTTGTTCGCTCATAATATTGCTCCTGTGTATCCCATATCAACCGGGGATCAAAACTCATGGCGGCAAAAATAGTGATGACCACTACCCCGGCAAAAAATATGGCGCCCGGTCCGGCCTCGATCGTTGCCAGGGCACCCAGTTTGACCAGCGCCACCAGGAGGGTTACCACGTAGATATCCACCATCGACCAGCGGCCGACCGCTTCGGTGATCCGGTAGAGACGGGTGCGGTCCTTTGGCCGCCATTTTGATTTTACCTGGACGGAAATCAACAAGTAAATGAGAATTATCAGTTTCAACAACGGCACGAAAACACTGGCAACAAAAATCACCAAAGCTATGGGCCAACTGCCTGATTTAACAAAGTAAATCACTCCGCTCATGATGGTGTCCGATTGCGCCTTGCCGAAAGAGACGACCCGCGTAATGGGCAACACGTTGGCAGGGATGTAAAATATGGCGGCTGCAATCACCAGGGCCCAGGTTCGGGCGATACTGTTGGGTTTGCGCGAGTGCAGGGCCGCCCCGCAGCGCGGGCAAACTGCAAAGGAACCCTTAGACAGCGGGCGAGTTTTGCTAAGTAGATGACAGCTGTGACAGCTGACCAAAGAAGCGTTCAAGGCGGTTTGCGAATGTTTATTCATGAACGTTTTTCCAATCGCTCCCAAACAATATGCGGGTCTAATGAGGCGGCTGCTGCCGCCAGCACGAAAATGAGCACCAGAAACGCATAAAGCGCAATACCCGGAATGAGGGTTGCCATTTTTGCGAGCTTTACGAATGAAACCAGGATGCCGAGCATAAAAACTTCCATCATTCCCCAAGGCTTGAAACCGCGAACGACACGAAACCAGAAAGAAAGCCCCCAGGGAAGGTGATTGAATTTCAAGGGTAAAATTACATAGAGCATCCCTGTAAGCTGAAGCAGCGGCATCAAGATACTGGTTATAAACACTACGCCTGCGACAATCCACATGCCCTGGTCATAAAGCGCTACTACACCGGAAAAAAGAGTTGTTTCCTGCGCCTGCGCTTCTAATCTGAAGGTTAACAGAGGATAGATATTGGCCACCCAAAAAAGAACCAGTCCTGCAAGCGTGAATGCCAGCACCCGGTCCAGACTGTTTCGTTTTCGGCTGTATAGCTTTGCTCCGCAGCGGACACATATGGCTGTGCCCCCCCGGGGCAGGTGTTGGCGCGAATGGAGCAAATCACATTCATGACAGGCGATAAGCGTATCCATTACGATATGATTCTTTTAAATAAAAAAAATAAGTTAGGCAGAATTTGCAGTTTCAAATTTGTGAAGATGTGTGCCGTGTATGACATTTCTTTTATAGCACAGATTTTACCAATAGGCGAACGCTTTGCTTTTGTTACTTGAGATAGGGCTTGACACATAAATACAATATGTATACATAAAGTATTCAAAGGGTGCTCCAAAGATACTTTTTTCAAAACCGATGGGAATTGGATATGCGATGCAGATTTTAAAACCGATCAAAAACATAAAAGTCTCTTTAACTGATCGTGTCTATCGTGATCTTCGACAGGATATTATCACAGGAGCCATACAAGGGGGCACGCGACTCTTGGAGACGACTTTGGCTTCAGAGATGAACGTCAGCCGAACTCCGGTCAGAGAGGCATTGCACAAGCTTGCCCTGGAAGGATTTCTATATTCCATCCCCAGGGCGGGGTATATCGTTGAAGAAACCTCTGAAACCGACATCAAAGATCTGTTCACGACCCGCACTGCAATTGAAAAAATCGCTGTAAAATGGGCGATCGAAAAGATTACGCCTGAAGAAATTGATCGGCTCGAAATGAATTTGCAAAAGACGGACGAAATCCTGAAAAGCGGTGCGACCGAATCGATGATGGATCTGGATGCTGAATTTCATCAGATTATTTATCAGGCTGCCCGCAGTAAAACACTGTATAAGATCAGCCAGACCCTCAGTGATCATACCCTTAGATTTCGGTTGGCCTGCATCCATATTCCCGAAATTGCCAATAGAGCTAAACAGGGACACCTGAAAATTTTCCAAGCCATCCAGGCCAAGGATTCCACCAAAGCAGAAGAGATGGTGAAAGATCATCTTGATATGGTCACAAGCGATATTCTCTATCACCTGGAAAAAATGCGCCAAGAGGCATTTGTTGAAGATTTAAATCGGTTTTAAGATAGTGCCTGTTGGCAGCGACAATGCCACTGATCAATATATGAACAGTATGTTATAAGGTAAAAGGATCTCAGGAGTGACAATATGTACGAAATTCGAATCCATGGACGCGGAGGGCAGGGCGCCGTGCTGGCCGCTAAGATTTTAGCAAAAGCCATGGTTGAAGAAGGCAAGGCCGCCAAGGCAATTCCTGCCTTCGGCTTTGAACGGCGGGGTGCGCCGGTGGTGGCTTTTTTGCGATTTGACGATAAGCCCATTCGACAGGCCACCAATATTTATCATCCGGATTGTGTTGTCTGTTTGGATCCAACGCTTGGCAGAGCCGTGGATATATTTGAGGGTATGAACCCGGATGGGATTTGGATACAGACGACAAAGAAGTCTGTAGAGCAAATCCAAATTCCTCCATCCATATCCAAGGTGGGACTTTTCGATGCCATGCGGCTTGCTCTGGAGATCTTCGGAAAACCTATTACCAATACAATCATGCTGGGGGTTTTTGCTCGCACCACTGGGTTTGTGACACTGGATTCATTGAATAGAGGCATGGAATCGGTGGCGTTTCGAGATGCTGCTTTAGATCAAAACATTATGGCCGTAAAACGCGGCTTTGAGGAAACTCAAGTGCATGAAATTGGTTGAAAGGTAAATAAATGAAAAGACAGGCCAAAAAGCCATTTGATGAGTCAAAAATCCCAAACGATATGTGCCCGATTGCCACCAAGCACATTGATCTTAAAACCGGAGATTGGCGGGCAGAGCGGCCGATGGTGGATCGTGACAAATGCGTTAAATGCGGGACTTGCTGGTTGTACTGCCCGACACAATGTATTCAGGAAAGAAAACGCTGGTTCGAAGCCAATTTAGATATATGCAAGGGGTGCGGCGTCTGCGCCAATGAATGCCCGCATCATGCCATAAACATGCGTGAGGAAAAAGAGGAGTAGATAATGCCCCAAACGATTGTATGTGATGGAAATGAAGCCGCTGCCTGGGGAGTTGCCAGGGCGCGCCCGGATATGGTTGCTGTTTATCCCATCACGCCACAGTCCTCTCTGGTTGAATATATTTCGCAGTTTGTCGCTGACGGTATTATTAAAGCGGATCTGATGGATGTGGAAGGGGAGCACAGCGTGCTTTCGGTTCTCCAGGGCGCCTGTCTGGCCGGGGCGCGCACATTTACCGCCACCTGCGGTCAGGGATTGGCATTTATGTTTGAGCCTTACTATCGGACTCCGCCGCTGAGGCTGCCCATTGTTATGTCCATCGTTACGCGGGACGGGATCTCACCTCAAAGCGTGTGGGGCGGTCAGCAGGATGCCATGACGGTACGTGAGGTGGGGTGGATCCAGATGTTCTGCGAAAACAACCAGGAGATTCTGGATACCATTATTATGGCCTACAAGGTTGCCGAAAATCGCGATGTCATGCTGCCGGTGAATGTCTGTCACGATGGCAACTATTTATCCTATGGCGTTGAGAAAGTCGAAATTCCCGATCAGGCGGATGTGGATAAATTTTTAGGCGAAAAAAACGTCAACTGGCATGTGGCACTTGATCCGGAAAGGCCGATGGCGGTTGATCCCCTTACCGGAGGCGCCACCGGTGCAGGGCCTGCAATGTTTGTCCGGTACCGCAAAGGAACCTGTAAGGGAATGCAAAATGCCCTGGATGTAATCAGCGACGTTCATGCGGAATGGGAGAAACAGTTCGGACGCGGTTATGCACCCCTGATAGAAGAATATCGTTTGGATGATGCTGAATCTGCGATCGTGACCATCGGCTGTATGACGGGTGCTGCCAGAGAAGCTGTGGATCTTGCCAGGGATGAGGGTGAAAAAGTCGGGCTTATCCGGGTCAAGACGTTACGACCCTATCCTCAGCAGGCGATGTTGGCGGCAATATCCAAGGTAAAGGCCGTCGGCGTTGTGGATCGAAGTGTATCTTTCGGATGGAATTCAGGCCCGGTATTCCAGGAAGTGTTGGGCACCCTTTATCGATTGCCGCAACGGATCCCTGCCGTCAGTTTTATCGGTGGATTGGCCGGCGCAGACATTACCATCGACCATTTTAAAGAAGTGATCGCAACCACTTTGCAGGCGCTCAAGGGAAACGTGCCGGATGAGCCGGTCTGGATCAATGAAAACGAATAAAACCGAAGAAAAACACAACATGTCACAGGCTAAATATCTCATCGTCGGTAGCAGCCATGCAGGACTTTCTGCACTGGAAGCGATCCGGCTTCAGGATGAAGAAGGGCCGATTACGATCGTATCCCGTGAACAGACACTGCCGTATTCACCCACGATCTTGCCTTATGTCATCTCCGGGAAAAAACAAGTCGACGCCATCTCACTGCGGGACCCGTCTTATTTCTCTGATCTAAACGTCAGATTTAAGCCCGATAGCGCCGTTGTTGCGGTAGACCCTTCAAAAGCAATCGTAACACTCGAATCCGGAGAAACGATTCAGTATGAGAAACTATTGCTGGCCACCGGCGCAGATGCTGCGGTGCCACCGTTTCCCGGAATAGAAACCGTGCCATACCAGGTGGTTCGGACCCTGGGCGATGCCCTGAAGTTGCGTGATTCCATTCAGGATGCAACCTCCGCCATCGTCATCGGTGCCGGGCTGATCGCGATGCATACCGCTGAAAATC
>JASFIX010000342.1:0-5276 GCA_050122435.1 Desulfobacterales bacterium | reverse complement strand
ATTACACGCATCGAAGCCGGATTGATTCTAAATGGTGTTGATTTTCATAACGCCGAGCATTGCCTGATCGCTTCCCAGAAATCAACACCTTTTGAGCTGGGCCTGGGGTGGACAGTTGACCTGGACCGCGAACCATTTAGCGGTCAGGCGGCGCTTAAAGCCGAGCAGGCTGCAGGGCCGCAGTATATCCTTGTCGGACTTGAGCTGGATTGGGATGAACAGGAAGCGCTTTACGCCAAACACGGCCTGCCGGTTCAGGTTTCGGCAGGCGCCTGGCGCACGGGGATTCCTGTCTATGACGGTGACGGCTCCAGGCAGATCGGCAAAGCAACCAGCGGCACGTGGTCACCGATTATCAAAAAAAACCTGGCGCTGGCTTCGGTGGAAAACCGCTACGCTCAACCGGGCAGCAAACTTAAAATCGAACACACCGTTGAATATCAGAGAGAAACCGTGAGCGCCATAGTCGCTCCCGTGCCGTTCTATAATCCTGAACATAAGAAATTATGATGTCACCAAATACCCAAATTGCACAGTCGTTTACTTCTGACATTCCAACTGAAAGCTATGATGCCATTATTATCGGCGGGGGACACAACGGGCTGGTATGCGCGGCTTATCTGGCAAAGGCCGGGCAAAAAGTTCTCGTTCTGGAACAACGCCATATTCTGGGAGGCGCCGCTAGCAGTGACGAGATATTTCCGGGCTTCACATTTTCGCTTTACTCCTATGTCGTCAGTCTGTTTCGTCCGCACATCGTTCGTGAGCTCGAATTGACCCGGCACGGATATCAGGTGATACCGCTGGAATGCACGTTTACTCCATTTCCCGATGGTGAATCCCTCACGCGTTGCGGAGATCCGGAAGCCACCCGTCGCGAAATTTCACGATTCAGCCCTCATGATGCCGAAATTGCGCCCCGCTTCTCAATGGCCATGACGAAGATGGCCAGTTTCATCAAACACATTATCGATGCGCCTTCTCCCGACCCGACCTCTTTTAGAATTTCCGAAATAGCCAAACTGCTGGGCCTGGGACGTCGTTTCAAAGAATTGGATGCCGATGACCGATACTTATTCACCAAGCTGATGACTATGAGTGCGGTCGAATTTCTGGATCTGTGGTTCGAATCCGACCGTTTAAAGGGGCCTATGTCGGTCAGCGGCATCATCGGCACCTTTCTGGGAGTAAGGTCCCCGGGCACCGCTTATGTTCTGTTGCACCATTACATGGGTGAAATTGACGGTGCTTTCCGGTCATGGGGTCTTTCAAAAGGCGGCACCGGAGGCGTCAGCCTCGCTTGTGCCCGCGCCGCCCGATCATATGGCGCTGAAATTCGGACCGAAGCGCCGGTGGAGCAGATTCTGATAAAAGAAGGAAGCGCTGCCGGTGTGGTTGTGAGGGGCGGACACGAGATCAAAAGCAAAACGGTTATTTCAGCCGCCGATACGCATCAGACATTTTTTAAAATGGTGGGCGCGCAACATCTGGACAACGATTTTGTGAGACAGCTCAAACGCTTCAAATACAGGGGCAGCTCTGCCAAAGTAAATCTAGCCGTGGACCGCCTTCCGGAGTTCAGCTGCAAACCGGGCTTTGGGCCCCATCTAAAGGGCGATATCACCATTGCCCCGGGTGTTGACTATCTGGAAAAAGCTTATGATGACGCCAAATACGGCAATTTTTCGAAAAAACCGTTTCTGGATATTGTCATCCCGTCTTTGACCGACCCGACCGTCGCTCCACCGGGCAAGCACGTGATTTCAATTTTTGTCCAATACGCCCCCTACCACCTTAAAGAAGGCGCTGCCCAGTGGCCCCAAAAACGGGAAACATTGGGAGATACGGTGATCGACACGCTGGCCGAATACTGCCCGAATTTAAAAGATTCGATTTTACACCGCCAGGTGGTAACACCCTGGGATTTGGAGCAGGATGTGGGCCTTACCGAGGGCAACATTTTTCAAGGAGAGCTGAGTCTGGAGCAACTCGGCCCATTTCGGCCGGTGGCGGGCTGGTCCCGCTACCGGACGCCGATCAATGACCTGTGGATGTGTGGTTCCTGTGTGCACCCGGGTGGCGGTATCATGGGCGCCCCCGGCGAACTCGCCGCCAAGTCGTTGCTCAAGTCGTGATGTAATCAGGACCTGAGCAAGCGTTATTCGTTAATATAAAAGGTTTCAGGTGTCGGGTGTCAGGTGTCAGCAAGATGATGACAGTATGCGAAATCTGATAATCCTCGTGGCATATAGTTCGTAATCCTGACACCTGAACACTGACACCTGAAACCTCAAGGAATATCAAGTAAAGTATGGAAACATCTGCGAGCAATACATACGATGTAATCGTAATCGGTGCCGGTCATAATGGCCTCACGGCTGCCGCCTTATTGGCCAAACAGGGCCGCAAGGTCCTCGTTCTTGAACGGCGCGTCATTATCGGCGGTCTGGCGGCGGGAGAAGAATTTCATCCGGGATATCACTCCTGCGGCTTACTGCATGATACCGGCCAGGTGCGTGCGAAAGTGGTCAGGGCACTCAATTTGAAATCTCACGGTCTTGATTTTTTAGCGCGAAGACCATCTGTCCTGGCTTTGGATCCCAGCGGCCGAGGGCTGCTGCTGGGAAGCAAAGCGCGGCTTACGGCAAAAGAAATCAATTCCTACTCACCTGAAGATGCCGGCCAATATCGCCAATATCGCAAATTCATCAAGCACGTTGCCGGCGTTATCAATCGCATCTTCGACGAACCTCCACCGGCAATTGATTCATTCAACAGTCGCTCGCTATGGGATCTTTTCAGAACTGGATTTGCGCTGCGGCGACTGGGCAAAACCACCATGCTGGATTTGATGCGTATCGCACCCATGTGTGTCGCTGACTGGATGAACGAGTGGTTCGAAAACAGTCGATTAAAGGCCGCTCTGGCCGGTGTCGGCTTAAGCGGTAATTTTGCCGGCCCCTGGAGTCCCGGCACGGCCTTTAACCTGCTATTGTGGGAATGTACCGCCAAACATAGTATTAAAGGCGGCCCGCGGTCCTTGATCGCCGCCCTTGAGAAAGCGGCTCAGTCCCAGGGGGTTGAAATTCGAACTGAATCCGAAGTTAGCGAATTAAGGATTTCCGGAGGAAAGATCGAGGGAGTGGCGCTAAAAAACGATGAGCACATACGGGCTTCTATTGTTGCCGCATCCTGCGACCCCCGGCACACCTTTTTGGGCCTGGTACCGCGTGATCAGGTTGAAAACTGGCAGGAAAATCGCATTCGGCATATTCGGGGTACCGGTATGACAGCCAAAGTGAATCTGGCCCTTAACCGGCAACTGGAATTTAAAGGTCGCACCGGTGAAAAAATCGAGTTTGCCAGGACAGGCCACCACCTGGACCACATCGAGAAAGCCTTCGATGCCTGTAAATATGGGCAGTTCTCAGCCGATCCCATCCTGGATATCCATATCCCCACAATATCAAATCCGGATTTGGCACCGCCGGGCCACAGCGTGGTTTCTATTCTGGTGCATTTTGTGCCTTATGGTTTGCAGCCCCAATGGAATCAAGATCAGACCGAAAAACTGGGGGATACGGTTGTGGCAACGCTGCAGCAATATGCCCCCGGCGTTTCTGAGGCGATGGTGGCCCGTGAAGTACTGTCTCCGGTTGATCTGGAGAAACGTTACGGTCTGATGCAGGGGCATATTCTGCACGGCGAACACGCCCTGGATCAGCTGATTTTAAGGCCCACCCCGGAATGCGCCCGCTACCACACACCGATCAAAGGTCTGTATTTATGCGGCAGTGGCAGCCATCCCGGTGGCGGCATCACCTGCGGGCCGGGAGCATTGGCAGCGGCTGTTATCGCCCACGCTTAACGGTTCGGATTAAAAAATCAGCTCCCTATATCCCTCAATTTTTGCGCAAGGCTCAAGTTTATGACTGTACCTGTCTCGCAGGACTAAATAAAAATAGGCAGTTAATCAAGATGTTATAGAATATGATTAACTGCCCAAATAAAAATCTAAAAACTGAGTTTAGATTTTTGATTGAAGCGTTTTGCCGGCTTTAAATTTTACGACATTTCTCCCTTTAATCTTAATCTGCTTACCTGTCTGAGGATTTCGGCCCTTACGGGTTTTTCGGTATACTTTCTTAAAAGTCCCGAAACCAACCAAAGTCACCTTGCCATTTCGTTTTTTCAGCGCTTTGGTGACATTGCCCATAAAGGATTCCAAAGCAGCGCCTGCGGCGACTTTTGTAATTTTTGCATCCTTAGCCATTTTTTCAATTAATTCTGCTTTTGTCATCAGACCTCCTTCCTTATTTGCGGCGGTTATAGCTAAAATTAAAGCCTTAGCCTCAATGGGGTTTATAGAAACAAATTAAGAAAGTCAATATATGATTGCAGTTAGGTGGAATTTTTGCCAAGTTTTTGTATCCAGCGGCAATACTTAGGTCGATACTTTGGAGAAGTCCGCAAATTTGCCGAACAGCATCGCGATATGTTCCAGCAGGGTCATACGGTTGCGGCGAACGTTTTGATCTTCCGCCAGCACCATGACGCCATCGAAAAAAGCATCCACCGGGCCGCGCAAAGTGGCGATATCCTGCAGCGCTTTTTCGAAAAGCCCCTTATCCATGGCTTCAGACACCTTTTTTTCAACTTTCTGATAGGCGATAAAAAGCGCCGATTCGCTTTCATGCTCAAACAGGTTTTCTTTCACCTCGCCGAGCCTGGCCTGCCCTTTCTGTTTGCCCGATTTTTTTAAAATATTGACTACTCGTTTAAAGGCCACCGCCAGAGGTTCAAAATCCGGTTTGGCTTTTAGTGACTCAAGTGCTTCCAGACGGCTCCATAAATTGGGCACATGATCGATTGAAACATCAACAACCGCAGCAATGGTATCCTTGGCGTAACCCTGATCAGCCAGCAGTTGGATGATGCGATTTTGTAAAAAAGAATAGATCTTTCGCGTAATTTCTTTTAGTTCATCCGAATCTTTTATTTCAAATTGGCTGAGGCTTTTTTTAATGAGTTTTTGGAGCGAAAAGGAAAATCCCTTGTCATTCATGATTTGGATGATTCCGATCCCCTGACGCCTGAGTGCATAAGGATCAGAAGCACCGGTGGGCGTCAGTCCGGCGCTGAAACAGCCACAGATGGAATCGATTTTATCGGCGATGCTTAAAACGGAACCCGTAATGGTCACCGGCAACGGACCGCCGGAATAGGTGGGTCGATAGTGCTCCTCGATGGCAGCGGATACGGTGGCAAGCTCACCG
>JASFIX010000341.1:0-5283 GCA_050122435.1 Desulfobacterales bacterium | reverse complement strand
ATGGTTTACCCTTATTACAGCGCCCGTTGTAATTTTTATGGTCATCCGTTACTGGGGCGCTCCAGGCAGTATCATTCCACGGACTAAAATTCGATTTATCCTGGCTTTCACGATCGCTAGTCTGCAAATTGCAGCATGGATCCTGTTTTTTGGCAGTCTGATGACTTCTTAATGATCAAAAACCGCCCGCTTAAATTGAATCAGTGATACAAGAATCAACCACGAAAGCACGGAAGGACGAAAACACGAAATAGAAAAATTTTCGTGCTTTCGTGGTTAGCATTAAATTTTAAAAAGCTGCATTATGACTGTAGAAAAATCTTCATACCGGAGATTGCGCGGTAAAAAAAAGGGATTTTTTATCGGCCATCATACCCTCTGGCAAGGTTCCGACCATTTGCTTCAGATCTATTCGCGATTGGGTGCGGAGGATTATAAGCGATATTATTTCGATGATATCCAGGCCATCATCACTCGCAAAACCGGGTCGGGAAGAATTCAAAATATAATTCTCGGGGCCATATTTGCGCTATTCTGTTTTTTTGCGGTTACCTCCGCGGGCAGCTGGCGGCTTTTGCCCGCGCTTATCGCTACAGCCATATTGCTTATCTTGCTGATAAACATTTTAAGAGGCCCCACCTGTGAAACAGTCCTGCTAACTGCTGTTCAGACTGAAAAATTGTACCCGCTCCATCGCTTAAAAACGACTGAGTCGGTGATGAACCAGCTCAGAGCGATTATCGAACGGCGACAGGGACGGATCAATCCGGCCGTCTTTGATCAACAACCGATGTCTCCATCCACCCGGCGAACCGAAAGACCTGTGGGCGGCACCGATAGGCACAGCCTGAAAGTACAAAAGCATGAACGCGGGCGGGTGCATTTATATTTATTCGCTTTATTGGTTGTTGATGGCATCATCGTCACAGCCGGCTTTATGCTCACCCATGTAGCCCTGACACTTCTGGGGTCGGCGCTAACGATGCTGCTGGGAATCTGTGTAGTCGTAGCTCTGGTCAAACAGCATGAGAGTAATTTGAAACGCTCTGTTCGCACCTTAACCTGGGCGGCGTTGGGGTATGTTTGTTTTTCTTTTATTGCCGGCTATGTTGTCAGCATGGGCATTGCCTTCAAGCACCCGGAAATTTTGCGGAACCAATGGGAATTATTCAAGCTGCTTTCCAGTACCACGCCCTGGGAAAGTCCCTTAATAATGACGGTTAATATTATCGCGATCAGCGGTGCAGCTTTTATCGGGATCCTGGGGCTGTTTTTTTTAAGAAATCCTCATCAAGCCATTCACCGACCTTCAGCGCTACCGACCGCCTCGGTCGATACCGTTGCTGCGAAAAGGATGCCCTGATGGAAGATCTGCTGCATCAACGATGTTTCAACCATATGTTACGCGAAGCGGCTGCCCGCTGCCCGGAGTGCCGGCGCTATTTTTGTCGCGAATGTGTGACCGAACATGAAGACAAGGTACTGTGTGCGGCCTGCCTGGGCAACAAAATCGATGCCGATGCTTCCAGTCAAAGCCGGTTTGGCCGGTTGGCTCAGGTGATCCATTTTCTGACGGGTGCAATGTTTCTGTGGGTATTCTTCTATTATCTGGGGCAGATTCTGCTGTCGCTTCCTTCCTCATTTCACGAAGGAACCTTATGGGAAATGGGATGGTGGAAGCCGCAATGAAATCTAAGTCAAAACAACACGACAAGGGCGTGATCCTGCTTCTGGAAGAAGCGGTGCAAATACTGCGAAAGGCACCTCTGGTTTTGCTTTCCAGTTACTTGATCGGAACGTTGCCGTTTTTGTTGGGTCTGTTTTATTTTTGGGCCGATATGAGTCGCAGCGCAGATGCCAAAAGCTATCATGCGGTGGCCTCGCTGGGTCTTGTGCTGCTTTATATATGGATGAAATGCTGGCAGGTCGTATTCGCTGCAAGGGTCAAGTTGAAAATTAGCGGAGAACCCATGCCACGATGGACCTTTCAGCGAATTCTGTCGCTTGCCGCAAATCAGGCCATCATTCATGCAACCGCTCTTTTCATCCTGCCGCTGGCGGCTCTGGTTTTACTTCCATTTGGCTGGTGCTATGCCTTCTATCAAAATGCAACCGCCGTGGCGCCGACCGGACTTTGCGATCTAAGGACCTTATACAAGAAAGCGTGGTTTCAGGCCAAGCTGTGGCCGAGGCAAAATCATATTTTGATCTCGGTCTTTTTTATATTTGGAACCGTCGTTTTTATAAATATCGCCAGTGCAATTTATATTTTGCCCCACCTATTGAAAAATTATTTGGGTATTGAATCCATGTTTACCCTGAGCGGAACCCACGTCATCAATACCACCTTCTGGGTGGTAACTATCGGCCTGACCTATTTGTGCATGAATCCGCTGGTCAAAACCGTTTATGTTCTGCGGTGTTTTTATGGTGCGGCCCTGAAGTCAGGTGATGACCTGAAAATGGAATTGAAAGGTCTGTGGCGTAATCGCAAAACAGCCGTCATTGGTCTATTGGTTGCTACCTTATTGACCCTCAATCCCATGCCGTCACCGGCAACCGAGACAGGTTTCACTTCACCCGAAGCCCTGGGTCGCTCGATTGACGAGGTAATGGAACGGCGGGAGTTTGTCTGGCGAATGCCCAGAGAGAAAATTGCAGAGGATGAACATGAGCCTGAGGGACCTATCGCCTCGGTAGTGGCGTGGATCATCGATAAAGTATCAACGGCTCTAAAAACCATCACAAGCTGGATTGACAAACTGATCGATTGGCTGACCGGTCTGTTGCCCGATGCTGAGCGACGGGCTGACTCAGCGGATGCAAACTGGGTATCATCCGTTCGGATCGCCGTTATTGTCCTGCTTATTGGGCTTTTGTGTGCCCTGATATATATTCTGTGGCGTTCATGGATGCGCCGGCAGGCGGCCCACACTGAAATAACAGCTGTGGCGCTTGAATCCATGCCAGATCTGGAAGATGAAGATACCACTGCAAACGATTTACCCGCAAACCACTGGTTAGATCTGGCGCGCCAATTGGCCGAAAAGGGGTCTTTGCGTCTCGCAATCCGGGCATACTATCTGGCATCCCTCGCCGATCTGGCCGGGCAAGAATTGATCACGATTGAAAAGTTTAAATCAAATCGAGATTATGAAATGGAATTGCATCGAAGGGCCCATCAAAAAAAAGGTTTGTTGCCGGCATTTTCCAAAAGCAGGGAAATATTTGAGCGTGTCTGGTACGGAATGTATAAAATCAGCCGGCCTGACCTGGACCATTTTGCGACCATTCAAAAAAAGGTGATGACTCTTGCTCAACGCTAAGGCCATACGGATTATTATTTTTTTTGTGATTGTGTCGAGCTTCATTTTCGGTGTGGTCAAGTTATTTCTACTGCGCTTTGAAGCCGGGGATGTATATCCGGCCTATTCATCATTGCGCGCCGATCCACTGGGTAGCCGCGCATTCTACAGTAGCCTGGAAAACATTAATGACGCTGTGGTTAGTCGCAATTACCGGTCTTTGCAAACCCTGGAATTTAAAGAAAACGCTGCGTTTTTTTATATCGGAACATCCGTATTTGATTCAGATTCTGTTTCAACGGCGTGGTTTGAGATATTTGAACGCCTAACAGATGCCGGCGGCCGCCTGGTTCTTTCGTTTCTGCCGGTTGAGAAAAAACCGGCAAACTGGCGAATGCCAACATGCGTTGTTCCCCAAAAAGAAAGCGAAGATAAAGAAAATACAAGTCAAAAAGATGCATCCAAAGACAACCAAAATCGGTTAACGCCGGACGTAACTGAGAATGCTTCAAATGCGCCAAATAATGAAGATAACCAATTGGAGGAAGGACCCGAACCGGCGACCTCTGTAAAGCAGGGCAATTGTATTTCATTAAAAGAAAAATGGGGGTTGGTTTTTGCGTTTGCCGAAAAACCATCTAACAAAGCCTCTTATGCCCGTAATGATCTAACCCGCAACCTGCCAGATACAATCTCCTGGCATACCGCTCTGTATTTTGATGATCTTGATGATGCCTGGCAGGTAATTTATGCCGCAGATGGCCGGCCGGTCATTGTTGAAAAGCCTCATGGCAAAGGCAGTCTGGTGCTTTCGGCAGACTCATTTTTTCTGAGCAATGAAGCGCTTCGATCTGAACGCTATCCTGAACTTTTAGCCTGGACACTCGGTAAAAGCGCAGCCGTCGTCTTCGATGAAACGCATCTTGGTGTCTTTAAGCGCCCTGGTGTGCTCACACTGATTAAGAAATACCGCTTTCACTGGTTTATACTTACCGTTGCTGTTTTAGCACTGTTGTTTATCTGGAAGAATTCAGTTTATTTTGTGCCCCCGCCGAAGAGAAGCCAGGCGCAGTCCGGCGAAAATTTTATCTCCAATCGGGATTCCACTCAGGGTTTAATCAGCTTGTTGCGCCGTAATATCCCCGTCCGACAGATTTTGCAGGTCTGCACACGGGAATGGGAACGCACGATCCAACCCCAAAAGCGTCTTCGAAACGATCAACTGGCGAAAATAAAATCAGCCTTTCAAATGCTAACAACACGCGGTCCTAAATCCATTGATCCGGTTGCCGGTTATAGGCGGATCAGCAAAATGATTTCAAAGGGAAGATACGATGAATGAAAATACGGAGATTTTAAAAAAGGTCCTTTTAAAAACAAAACAGGAAGTCGCCAAGGTGATTATTGGCTACGAACATGTGGTCGATCAGGCACTGATCGCGATTTTTACCGGCACGCATGCGCTCATTGAAGGCGTGCCCGGCATAGCGAAAACACTGCTGGTGCGGACCCTGGCGCATGTGATGCAATGTGATTTCGCACGGATTCAATTTACGCCGGATTTGATGCCAACCGATATCACCGGAACGCATGTTTTTAACCTGAAGACCAATGAATTTTCGCTGGTAAAAGGCCCGGTTTTTTGCTCCTTTTTGCTGGCGGATGAAATCAACCGGGCGCCGGCCAAAACGCAATCGGCATTACTGCAAGCCATGCAGGAACGCACGGTCACCATCGACCGTGAGACCCATCCGCTACCCGCGAATTTTACAGTGTTTGCCACCCAAAACCCGATCGAATATGAGGGCACCTATCCGTTACCCGAAGCACAGAAAGATCGATTTATGCTCAAAATTACCATGGATCCGCCCGGTGAAGATGAGGAACTGACACTCGCGCGACGAATGCTGGGAAAGGATACGCCTGAGAATACCTTAACCAGTGGTGCGGTTCAGCAGATTATAAAGCCGGAGGTTTT
>JASFIX010000340.1:0-5288 GCA_050122435.1 Desulfobacterales bacterium | reverse complement strand
GAAGATAATTTTATCAGACAATAAGAGAGGCGGTCATGGAATTTAGCATAGTCCCGGATAAAGAGGCCCTGAGTAGATGTGCCTGGTGTCAAACTCGTATTTACGACGATATGGAGGTCTTTGGCTTTGGCGCAAAGCTAAAGCCGGATGTTGACTTGTCTGAATATGAAAGCCATTGCATACAGCTAGATCTGGTTTCAGAAGAAAAGCCTGTTTATATGATGGTTACAGCTCACGACTCTGAAGCCAAAAGCGAGGGTAAAGACTGCATGTTTTTAGTTTGCTCTGAAAAGTGTGGTAAAAAACTGAAAGACGTTTTAGAAAAAGAAATTTCTCTGGGAAAGATGTTTAACACAGTTTTGTTTGACTAAATATCGCCTTTTCAACTGTAGGTTGAAGCCGGTCAAGATTATCCGGGTGTCCCCTTAACTGAAAAATCAACTCAGCTCTGATTATTTTAATTCAATCGAGAGTCGGCCCCCTTCGCCCTACCAACTAAGCCTGCCCATGATATTCATTCGTTACCACACCCGTGAAAAACTGCAAAGGATGTTTCTATCCAAGCATTCATGCGTCCTGTTCAATAGCGGTCTATTTGCCGCAAATCGCTGATACTTCCACTAGCACATCTTTGGGAAGTCTTGAAACCTCCACAGTTTCGCGCGCCGGTAGAATTTCGCCAAAGTATTTTTCATAAACCCCGTTGAATCTTACAAAGTCGTTCATGTCTTTTAAAAAGCAGGTGCATTTAACCACATCCTGCAGCGACATTCCGGCGGCTTCAATGATGGCGGCAACATTTTTTAGTACCTGCTCGGTTTGCGCTTCAATGTCTCCCTCAATGATGTCGGCCGTCTGCGGATCAATGGCAATTTGACCGGAAACAAAGAGAAAATTACCGTGTCGAATTGCCTGGGAATAGGGGCCAATGGCTTGCGGAGCGTTCTGTGTAGCGATCTTTTCATTCATGTAATTTTTCTCCTTTATCAATATTGTAGTTTTGGGGGAATAGGGCAATATCCATTTCGGATTTCAGATTTCGGATTGCGGATTAAACAATTCCTGAACTGCCGGAATAAAATTGGGTCGGCTATTTAAGTCCGCAATCTGCAATCCTTAGGTCATCTGACATCTGATTTCAAAATGATGCGTGCATCAACGACACTGACGCCTTTTTCATGAACGATCACCGGATTCAAGTCCATCTCCTCAATTTGCGGATAGGATTCAACGATGTCCGAGCACAGCATTAACAGTTTGCGCAGCGCTTTTTGGTCCAGTGCTGGGGTGCCCCGGGCACCGTCTAAAATCGGATAGGATTTGGTTTCTTCAATCATTTTCCGGGCATCGGTCTGCGAAAGCGGTAACACCCGAAAGGCCACATCTTTTAAGATTTCGACCATAACCCCACCCAGGCCATACATAATAACCGGTCCGAACTGATCGTCTATTTTGGTGCCGATGATAACTTCAACACCTTCATCGGCCATCGGGGAAACCAGGACGCCTCTAATGTCTGCTTTTGCATCATACTTTTTGCTGTTTTTCATGATTTCGCGATAGGCGAATCGGATTTCTTTATCAGAGGCAAGTTTAATGCGTACACCGCCGGCATCGCTTTTGTGCAAAATATCAGGGGAGACGATTTTCATGGCGACATCTTTCCCCAGGTCCAGGGCGCATTGAACCGCTTCATCTGCACTTTGCACCAGACAGTCCTGCGGTACGGGAGCACCGTGAATTTCAAACAGGTTTTTGGCCTCATATTCGAGCAGCGCCTGACGCCCGTCCCTCTGGGCGCTTTTTATGATCTTGTCGCCTTCGGGTCTGGCTTTGGCTTTCCAGTTCATCTCAAAGGTCACCTTTCCATGGTAGCCGCCCAGATAACTGCCGTATTCCGCTAAAACAGCGATGCACCTCGCGGAAATATCCAGGGAGTCATAAACCGGAATGTTGTAGTATCGTAAAAGATCAAGAGCATGCGGTTTTTCGTGGTTGTAAAGACTGTGAAGCACAATTGGTTTATTGCGTTTTTTGATGAGTTTGCCCATTCGATGCGCGGCATCTTCTTCCATCAACGCAAGGCTTTCGGCAAAGCGTATCCCGTAGCCGCCGAAAAGGCCGACTATTAGAAGACCACCGACATTCGAGTCTTTGAGGATGATTTCAGCGCAATCGGCAAAAACAGACGGATCCGCATCTGTGCCGCCGGCCACATCCACCGGGTTTGGTACCGAGGCTGCGGGCGGTAGGATCTCTTTGAGTCGGGCTTGGGTTTTTTCACTCAGCTCAGGCAGTTCAACTCCCAGATCGCTTAAAAGATCCGCCGCAATGGTCGCATGGCCGCCGCCGTCCGCCAGGATAGCAACCTTGTTGTTCTTAATGGGCGGCAGGCTTGAAAGAACTTCGGCTGCCGGGAACAGCTCATCCGAGTTTTCAATAACAACGATGCCGGCACGTTTAAAAGCGCCTTTTGCGACCTCGGATATGCCGGCCAGAGCACCGGTGTGAGAGCCGGCGGATCGCTTTCCGGTGGCCGACCGTCCGCTTTTTAGCAAAACGATCGGCTTTTCCAGGGTCGTTTTTTGGGCCTGCTGTAAAAATTCACGGCCGTTGCGCATGCCTTCCACATACATCAAGATGGCCCGGGTGTCCGGGTCCTGACGGAAAAACTCCAGATATTCGTGAAACTTGATATCGGCTTCATTACCGACGCCGACATAATAGGAAAATCCCTTGCGGCTTTTGATTTTTGCTTCGGTAATCAGCGTCAGGGCCATATTACCGCTCTGGGTCAGCAGGGCAATATCTCCCCGGGGGGCATCTTTTAGACCCACCAGGTTTAAATTGTCTTTGAGATTGAGCATGCCGGATGTGTTGGGACCGATGAGCCGGATATGATATTTTTTGGCCACTGCCACCATGTCATCTTCCAGCTGGCGGCCTTGCGATCCGAGTTCACCAAACCCGCCGGCCAGCACCACCGCCCCATTGACACCTTTTTTACCGCAATCCTCCAGCACCGACAGCAGCGTTTTTGCAGGAGTAGCGACCAGGGCGACATCAACCGGTTCTGCAATATCCGTTACGCTCGGGTAGCATTTAAACCCCAGGATACTTTTTTCTTTGGGATTGACCGGATAGATCTTACCTTCGTATTTTTCTTCCAGCAGGGTTCGGATGGTCTGGTAGCCGCGTTTGGTTTCATTTTTGGAGGCGCCGATGATGGCAACCGATTGGGCATTCAAGATACGTTCTAAACTCATTGAAACTCCTTCATAAGGTTCAGAGGTTCTGCGTTCAAAGGTTCATAAGTTAAAAAACAGAAAACAAATGTCAGAGAATATAGTTAAATAGTTGATTAGTTGAATAGTCAATTCGTCCGAGGATCTAATCCATTTTAACTATTTGACCAATTGACCAATTAACCAATCGACTATACTCACAGATAGCGATCGAATCCTCTTCTGAAGCCCTGAACCTTGAACCCTTGAACCTATTTTTTCTTGCGGTCCACAAATTCCTGCAATGCTTCCTGGCGTTCCTTGGTGGACACACAGGCCAGACAGGCTTCGATTTCAAAATCCATCAGGGCGTCGAGACTTATCCCACTCTGGGCCATCTGTAAACCTTTTTTGATCATTTTGAGTGAGATGACTGAATTAGCGACAATTTTTTCGGCCATTTCCCGGGCGGCTGATTCCAGTTGCTTGAGCGGAACGGATTTGTTGACTAAACCAATGCGCTCGGCCTCTTTACCGTCAATGTACGTACCGGTAAAAAGCAGTTCTTTGGCTTTGCCGGGTCCAATTAAGTTTTGAATCAATCGGAAGGCGCCTCCTGTTATTGAAGATGCCACCATTGCTTCAGGAGATCCGATCTGGGCCTCTTCGGCTGCGATGCGTAGATCACAGGCCAGTGCCAATTCATAGCCGGAACCCAGGGCATATCCATTAATGGCTGCGATGGTTGGTTTCTCGAAACGGATGACCTTCTTGGAGGTCTCCTGTAGCTCGACCAGGTAGTCGCGATATTCTTCCGGGGTTCTGGTTTTCGATTCTTTTAAATCGGCTCCGGTTGAAAAGGCCCGTCCCTCTCCGGTGATGATCAATGCTTTTACCTCCGGGTCGTTGCCGGCATCTTTCAAAGCAGCCCTAAAATCCAGCCAAAGCTGTTTGTTCATTGCATTCAAGACCTCGGGACGATTCAATTTAATCGTGGCCACACCCTGTTCTTTGTCATAAAGGATACATTCAAAATTCATTTTTCCCCTCCAAAACTATCCGATATTGGGCATAAGGGCCCACTTGATAACCCAGGCCTGCGCCTCGGGATCTTTATCCATACATACGATCCCGCTATTTTGAAATTTAAAAACCGGTTTGTCGATCGAGCCTGTAACCAGAAAAGCCGTCATACGTTCCATAAACGGCAGGTGGCCGACAAGCATTATATCCTCAACCGGGTCGATATCTGCAGCATAGGCGGCGACATCGTCTAAAGGCTTGATCCCGCTGACCTCCTGGATGCCCTGATTTGGGTTTAACGCCTCGGCAAATATTTCAGCAGTCTTCCGGGCTCTGGTTTTAACGCTATGTCTTATTTGAGAAACGGTAACATCAGCGTCTTTGGCTAGCTTGGCAATCCGCTCGGTTTCTGCAATTCCTTCCGCAGACAGCCCCTGATCCGGATCCTGGTCCTTAGACAGGCTTTTCCCATGTTGAATAAGATAAAGTGCCATGGTTCTGATCCTCCTTGTAATTTGGAAACTTTATGTCTATATTTTGAGTTTAAAACGTTCAGCTTAGGTTAAGATAAGCGCTGTAAAACATCAATACCCTTTTTAAAATTTGAAAAGATCATTTTAAGGATTATTTTTTTTGCGGAGTAATTCAATGCGTATTGTTACGCGACCGGATTTTGACGGCATTGTTTGTGCGGTTCTGCTTTGTGAGGCGCTGGATATTAAAGAACCTGTCCTATGGGTTGAACCCAACCATGTGCAAAAAGGCCTGGTCAACATTCAAAACAAGGACATTATCGCCAATTTGCCATATAACGAGGGATGTGCCTTATGGTTTGATCATCACTTCACCAATCAAATTGACAAGCCATTTAAAGGGGTCTTTCGAATTGCACCGTCAGCTGCGGGAATCATTTTCCAATACTACCAAAGCAGCTTCCAGCGAGATTACAGCGAACTGGTGCAGGCAGCGGACAAGATTGATTCGGCCAACTTAACACTGGACGAAGTTCTTCATCCGGAAAAATATCCTTACGTGCTTTTA
>JASFIX010000339.1:0-5295 GCA_050122435.1 Desulfobacterales bacterium | reverse complement strand
GATATTTCGGATACATTTGATCTCAAGATGGCAGCACTGCGCTGTCACGCAAGCCAGGTAAAATCAAGGACCAAGGATCTGGAGGACTGGTTAAGACAACGCTGCAAGGATCTGGCCGAAGGCGAGGATTTTGAGCTGGCCGAGGCCTTTCATCGGGAGGAAATCGTCTGGTAAGTTGGAATGATTGATATTTTTAAATCAGCCACAGACCCACACAGACCCACATAAAAAATGTCGTCCCGCTGCGCGGAAAAAAATTGTCTGTGTCAGTCCGTGTGTGTCCGTGGCCAATAACCGTTATTCACATTTTCACATAGACCATAAGACATCGCCGCAGAGATTCGGATCATGTGGTCGAGCGGAAAATGCCTCAAATGCCTGCTTTTCTTTCCCCAAAACGGTGTCATCGCCGTGGCCCGCAAACACCTGTGTATCATCAGGCAAGACAAAAATTTTATTCTTTAAAGATTCGACAATTTGCCTGAAATCGGCCGGTGATCCGGTTTTACCGGGTCCGTCCGGAAACAGCGTATCGCCGGATATCAGATACCCCTCTGTGTAGAAACACAGGCTGCCCGGGGTATGCCCCGGGGTGTGCATGACGTCAAGGCGGATATTTCCGAATGTTATCGTTTCATCATCGGCCAGCAACTTATCTGCTGGAATCGGCAGCCTGTCGGCATCTGCGGCGTGGGCTGCCAGCGGGACATTCAGCGCTGATTTTAATTCCGCCAGGGCACCGGTATGATCCATGTGATTATGGGTCATTAGAATATATTTTGGATTCGTGTGCTCTAGCTGCCCCAGTATTTTTGGCGCATCGCCGGGTGCATCGAAGACAACGCTGTCGCCTGTTTTTAAACAGGTCATGATATAGGAATTGGTTCCAAAGGGGCCCAATTCGTACCTTTCAATCTGGATGATTTCATTTTTCACCACAATTGCCATGACAGGCCTCCTCAAAGTGGGTTTTTGCCTCTGAATATCACTGTTTTTTTCATGGGTGTCAATTCCGATTTTGTCCGGGAAATGATAATCAGGATTTAAAATCTGCGGTATTGATAAATTAATTGAATCCGACTATTAAGGAAAACAAGGCGCCTGCAAAGATATCGCAAACGACTAACGGTTTTTTATCCATTATAAAAAGCCTTGAAACGGAGATAGAGCCAATGAATCGAATTCTGTTTTTGGACAATTCTCTTCCTAATGACCTTTACCATCCTTTGTTATATTGGGAGTCTTTATTATTGTTTCCTTACGAGGTATTTCGCGTTTCCATCGGGGAATTCCCACCTGAATTGGATTCCTATTCACATATTCTGATTTCAGGATCCGCTGGAAGTGTTCTGGATGATACCGATTGGATGCAAGCTGAAGTAGATTTAATCCATGAAGCAGTGAACAAGGGTAAAGTGATCCTGGGTAGTTGCTTCGGACACCAGATCATTGCTCGAGCGCTGTTCGGTATGGATACTGTCAGGAAAAGGGAAAAACCGGAAATCGGCTGGCCGGATATTCGAATCGTTTCCAGTGATTCCTTATTTGGTGAATCCGGCCGCACGATCCATACCTTTGTATTTCATTATGATGAAGTGTGTACAGTGCCGCAAGAAAAGGCCACTATTATCGCGCGTTCAGAGGAATGCGGCATTCTCGCATTTAAGATAAAGGATAGACCCGTGTGGGGTGTTCAACCCCACTTTGAAATGGGGATTGTGCAGAGCCTCAGATATCTCGATATCGTTAAAGGCCCCCAGGTTCCCGACAAGCAAATTTTCTTCAGTGATGACCAGTATATGCCGCAAGACTCGGGCTGGGTCATTCCGTTGATGAAGCGGTTTCATGAAACTCAACCGGTTTAACAGTCCAAATTGCAGTTGAACAATTGAAAAGGGAGACGGCCAATGAATTTGTTTCTGGCCCTCTCCCCTCTATTTTTGCGCTTTGTTATTGTATCTATTTCATTCAAATACCAATTTCTTATTGCTGAATAATCAAATAACAAATGTCCCAATACCCATTCCCTAATACCTAACGTACGAGCCGCTTTACATTTGGGACTTCCAGATTCGATGCGTCAACCTGCCAATCCCCTTTGGCATCCTGCTGACCTTTCAGCAACCCCTGTTGCAGCCATTCCCTAACGCCATTTTCGGTTAGATAGGTCATGTCGGCAAATGCAGTAATTGAGAAAGATTTTGCAGCTTTTGTTGCCTTCGGCGCAGCTTTCTTTTTCGCAGCAGCCGTCTTCTTCGGCGCGGCTTTTTTCTTCGGTGCTGTTGTTTTTTTAGCCGGAGCCTTGGTTTTTTTTGCTTTGGCAGTCACTTTTTTAGTCTTAGCAGCGCCTTTTTTCTGGGTTTTTTTCGCAGATTTTTTTTGCTCTTTTTTTGCCATCTTTGATTGATCCTCCTCCGTTTCAAGTTAGCTAGCTATTATCAAAAACCGATCCCAAACCGTAATTAAGATTGGATTCACAACTGAGATATGGTCACATTCTATTTTTTTGATGTCAAGGGGAAAAATATATGAATTATTCTCTGTCAATACATGATACTCTCCTTCATTTCATAGTGTTGTGATTTGTCATCATGCCTTGAAAGCACCTGCTTTGCTTTATCCGGCACATACGATTTTTCGTAATCCTCGCCGGCGAATTGCTTTACTGACGCCAAAGAATCAAACTGCATTATGGTAATAAACTCAACCTCGTTGCTCAATTGTCGTCTTAAAAGCTGAATTGCACGATAACCGGATACATTTTTAGCTGCAATTGCGGGAAAAATCTCCTCCTTTAGGAGATTTTCATATACGTCTGCGTTTTCTAAAGTCGTCCAGCCGTGCCAGATTCTAAATATCATTTCTCCATCCTTTTTCTTTTCTGTTTAATTCCGCTGAGCATTTATTCGCTGGAATCTATTGCTCAGCTTTCACATAACCATTTTACCTCTTCCTTTAATACCTTTCCCATTGTATTTCTTGGCAGTTCCTTAACAAAAACCACCTGCTTGGGGCATTTCCAGTCGTGGAGGTTTTTTTTACAATGTGCGCGAATCGCTTCGGGTTTGATATTTGAGTCCGGTTTGGTCACCACCGCGGCCACGGCCTTTTCTCCCCAGCGTTCATCCGGAATAGCGACCACTGATGATTCAACCACATCTTCAAGCTGGTTGATGACGACTTCAACCTCTTTGGGTGAAATATTTTCTCCCCCGGAGATGATGATGTGCTTGATACGATCCGTCAGATAATAATAGCCATCCTTGTCAATGTTTCCCAAATCACCGGTTTTGAACCAGTCCTGTTCGAAGGTTTTAGCGGTTTCTTCCGGTTTGCGCCAGTAACCGGGAGTGACGGCAGGACCCTTTAACCAGATTTCGCCGGTTTGACCGGACGCCACATCCGCGCCGGTGTCCGGATCGACAATTCGGACTTCAAGATCCGGCAATGGGTATCCAATGGAACCCGCTTTTCGTTTACCCCTGAGTGGATTTGAAAAATTCATGCCCGTTTCTGTCATGCCTTCGCGTTCAACCGGTTGCTTGCCAAATGTCTTATAGATGCGTTCAAAATCCTGGGGAAGTAAAGGGGCTGACCCGGAGGTCCATAAGCGCATGTGCGCAACATCAGGTTTCCGATCACCTAAATAATCCATCAGCTTGCCATACATCGAAGGCACCGCCATAAATACCGTACAGGCGTATTCATTCTCTTTTTTCTCGAGGGCATTGATGACCCCTTGCGGTGAAAACCGATCCAGCATGATGACATGGGCGCCGGCCAGAAAAGCGGTATGCAAAGCAAAGCACAACCCATGCACATGAAAAAGGGGAAGGGCATGACAGAACACATCTGTTTGACTGATTTCCCAAATATGAATGATGTTTTTGGCATCATGCACCAGGTTTTTTTGGGTGAGCATGGCCCCTTTTGGTTTGCCGGTGGTGCCGGAGGTATAGATAATAAGGCCCGTGTCATCCGGTTCAATTTCAACCCGAGCGTATTCTTCAGGGGCTGATCGAAAAAAATCAATATCCTGATATGGTCTATGGGGATCAATCATCAATGGGGTTAAGCCGGAATCGATTTCTGTGATGAGACCCTCTTTGTCAGGTTCTGTCAAAATTAATTTTGGGTCCGCATCGTGCAGCAGGTAATCCAATTCCGTTTTTTTAAAGCCCGGGTTCAGGGGCACGACAATGGCGCCGATTTTTTGCAAGGCCAGGTGGGCAATCACAAATATCAAAGATTTTTGGATACAGAGGATAACCCTGTCTGTTTTTGCGACCCCCAATTCCTGGAAAGTACGGGCCATCCGGTTTGAATCCTGGTGCAGTTGCAGATATGAAATTTCAGTCTCAATTTCACCATTTCGCAGGAACGTGGCGGCCTTCCTTTTTTCATGTTTTAAGAATGACGCGCTGAAACACTCCCGCAGGGATTCACCTTTCATATCTGTGCCTATTTACCGTCAAAGACGATTTTCTATTTAGACCGATGCCCGCTGCACTGCCAGCATGGTGACATCATCGCTGCGGGGCGCAATATCAATAAAAGCGAACAAATTGGTTTTGATGCGATCCAGTGTTTCAGTGGCCGATTTTAGTGGCTGGGTCAGCAATGATTGCAACCGATCGCGGGTATAAATTTCATCTCGCGGCGAGCGCGCTTCGGTGACCCCATCGGTGTAGCCGACCAGCAGATCACCCGGTTCAAGCTGAATCTCCTGGGATTGGAATCTGATGTCGGGCATCAAGCCCACCGCCGGCCCGGTGGGTTTCAGCCGTTCTTTGATGCTGCCGTCATTGAGGACATAAAGCGGCTCATGGCCGCCGTTGACATATGACAGGATGCCGGTTGAGGGATTCAGTACCCCGAAAAACAAAGTGGCGTACATGCATTCCCGTCCATGTAGATTCGCAATATAGTTATTGGTAGACGCAACCGCCTCGAGACGAGCCATCTGGTCATTTGCAGACGACGACATCGTTTCGGTGTTGTCCGGGGACGACCCAATTTGTGTCAGACCCGGCCCAGTGCAATAGATGGCCTGCTCGGCGAAGACCCTGATGAGGCTGCGGAACAAGGCCATATATAATGCCGAGCCGACGCCTTTGTCACACACATCGGCAATGACCAGACCCACATTGCCATCCGGCAGCATAAATACATCATAGAAATCGCCACTCACCTGGCCGGCCGGATAAAAACAGGTTGCGATTTCCCAGTTGGGCAGATCTGGGATTTGATTAGGCAAAAATTCGCGTTGGATTTCACGGCCCTTTTCCAGTTCAA
>JASFIX010000338.1:0-5325 GCA_050122435.1 Desulfobacterales bacterium | reverse complement strand
GACGTCCTGCTTGGCACCGAATCCACCGCCGATATAGGGTTTGACAATCCGGATGCGGCCCCAAGGCAGACCCAAGGCCTCTCCTACAATTCGGCGCGCAATATGGGGAATCTGGGTCGACGAAACCACGACGATATGCTCCAGATCATCCATATAGGCATAAGCGACGTGGTTTTCGATATGGCAATGCTGGCACATCTGTGTCCGATATTCGCTCTCCAGCATGATGTCGGCGCCGGTCAGCACATCATCAATGGGTCTGCCGACCGCGTAGCGGGATTCTCCAATCACGTTTTTGGAGCCGGCATGAATCTCTCGGGCACCTTTGGCCAGCGCGGATTGGGGAGCCACCAGGGGCTCATAGACATCGTATTGCACCTGGATCAGCTTCAGTGCTTCCTGCAACACAAGGTTGTTTTCTGCCACTACCACGGCAATTTCATCGCCCCAGTAGCGCACATGCCGGGTGAGCAGCAGCCGGTCTTCAATATCTTTATGAGCCGGTTCCAGCGAATAGGGATGACCGGCGGTGGCAAATTGGGTTCGGGGCACATCCGCATAGGTAAACACCGCTTCAACTCCGGGTAATTTTTTTGCCTTGGTGCAGTCGATTTTCTTTACACGACCATGAGCGATGGTGCTGCGCAGATATTTGGCCACCAGCATTCCGGGAATAAAAAAATCATCGGTATAGCGCGCCCGGCCGGTAACCTTAGCCACTGCATCAACCCTTTTGACTGATTTGCCGATTGCCATTTAAATGCTCCTTAAACTTCTTTTATCATACGACCGGAGATTTCATTACATTTATTCATCAGTTCGATTTCATCAAAACCCGTGAGCCTGCCCTCCTCTACCGCTATTTTACCATTCACAATGGTATATTCAACACCATGATTATAACCAGAAAAGATAATGGCTGCCAGGGGATCCGCGAGAGACCCGCTGTATTCCAGTTTGCCGACGTTAAATATGGCCAGGTCTGCCGCCCAGCCCTCCTTGATTTTCCCGATCTTTTCAAAACCTAGCAGCCGGGCACCATTTTCAGTACCCATCTTCATGACATCCAGTGTGGACATGGCTGCCGCGCCGTAGCGAACCCGTTGCAACAGCAACGCGTTGCGAATCTCTCCCAGCATATCAGATGAATCATTGGAAGCGCTGCCATCCACTGCCAGCCCCACATTTATTCCGAGGGGAAGCATCTCTTTGACCCGGCAGATTCCGGAGCCCAAGCGCATGTTGGAGGTCGGGCAGTGAGCGATATGGGTTCCGGTATCTGACAGCAGACCCAGTTCCTGGTCATTAAAATGAATGCCATGGGCATAAGAGACGTCGTTGCCGATAAACCCGCATTCTTCCATCAATTTCAACGGCCTGCATTCATAAATATCAAGGCAGAATTCGTTTTCATCACGGGTTTCGGCCAGGTGGGTATGCAGCCGAACGTTGTGTTTACGCGCCAGTTTGACCGTCTGTTTCATTAGTTCTCTAGTGACGGAAAACGGGCTGCAAGGCGCCAGGATAATTTTACGCATGGCCAGTTCATTTTTGTCGTGGTATTTGCGGATGACCCTTTCGCAATCCTGAAGAATTTCATCTTCGGTTTGCACAACACTGTCGGGCGGGAGCCCGCCGTCCTTTTTGCTCAAAGACATGGACCCCCGGGTGGGAGAAAGCCGCATGCCCAGATTTGCAGCCGCTTTAAATTGTGCGCCAATCAAATCCCCACTAACATTTTGCGGATAGACATAATGATGATCGGTTGAGCATGTACAGCCCGTTTTCAGCAATTCCCCCATCGCAAGCAATGAAGAATAGTATACCGCTTCTTCATTTAGATGCTTCCAGATTTCGTACAGATAAACGAGCCAGTCAAAAAGCTCGGCATTTTGAACCGCCGGCAGGTTGCGTGTCAGGGTCTGGTAAAAGTGATGATGCGTGTTGACAAATCCCGGGATGACAACACAAATCGAGCAGTCGATTTGCCGATCGGCCGGGTCTGGTATATTAGGGCCGATTTTGACAATGCGGTTGTCCCGGATCAGGATATCATCGCCCCGCCGTGACTCTTCATCCGCTGCTAAAAATATGTAAAAACAGTTTTTCAGTAGAATAGAACTCATATTTTAATCTTAGCCAAATCGAAAAATATTTATTCGGAACGGATCGAATTGAATTTTCTTTTTTAGACAGGATTAATCCACCCTTGCTAAAGCTTCTCGAGCAAACCGGTCTTGGCATTGAATTCCTCGACCAGGGCGTCAATTTGATCCACACACATGGGGATGCTTGCCCAGTAATCATCGTCATACCACTGCTGCTGAATTTCCTCGTATGTTTTGCCCTGCTGCTCAACCCAGGTATAATATTTAAGGTTGTGAATGCGCTTGCGGCCGTAATAGGTAAGCTCTTCCATATTGTCGATCGACAACCCCTGCAGGTGTTGCGCAAAACAGGCAGCCGCATCGCTATCTGTAAATTCGCCGCGTTCTTGGTTGAGCTCGACCAGCCGGCTGGCGTACATCTCCATAGAATCGGTCAGCACCGTCATCACAATATCATTTTCATCCAATTCGTAGTACCTGGCGAATTTAATGGCGGTTACCAGATTTCCAATACATGATATTCCCAGCAGGTCCAGCATATCGAGCAGCGCTGGGGGAACGCCTTTGGCTGCCAGATATTTTTTCCCGGCCGGTTCGTTAAACAGGCGCATCAGGCTGATCGGCGTCTCATCATCGACGGCCACCACCATATCGAGGTTCTTGATATTGTGAATCCAGGGCACATGCTTGTCGCCGATGCCCTCGATGCGGTGTTCGCCGAACCCGTTGCGCAGCAGGGTCGGGCACTGCAGCGCTTCGCTGGCAACAATTTTGCTCAGCGGAAATTGCCTCTTTAGAAAATCCCCAGAGGCGATCGTGCCCGCCGAGCCGGTAGCCGACATAAATCCCTGAAACCTATCTTTGGGGCCCATAATGCGCTCGAGGATTTCCAGCAGCGCCGGTCCGGTGATTTCATGGTGCCAGAGGTAATTGCCGAACTCATCAAACTGGTTGAAAATCATCAGATCCTGCCCGGATTCCCGCAGCTCCCAGCATTTATCGAAAATTTCTTTGACATTACTTTCGCTGCCCGGGGTTTTGATAATTTCTCCGGAAACTGTTTCGAGCCACTCAAAGCGCTCACGGCTCATGCCCTCGGGCAGGATGGCAATGGATTCACAACCCAGCAGCGTGGAGTCATATGCCCCGCCGCGGCAGTAGTTGCCGGTGGACGGCCAGACGGCCTTCTGGGTGGTGGGGTCGAACTGGCCGGTGACCAACCGGGGGACCAGGCAGCCGAAAGCCGCCCCCACCTTGTGCGCTCCGGTGGGAAACCATTTGCCGACAATGGCCACTATGCGTGCTTCGACACCGGTTAAGGCTTTGGGGAATTCGATAAAATTAACATCCCCAAACCCACCCCCGTGGACAACCGGCTCGTTGTGCCAGCCAATCCGAAAAAGGTTCAAAGGATCGATATCCCACAGCCCGATGTTTTTCAGTCTCGATACAACCGCATCCGGAATACGGCCGGGGTCCTTTTGCTGCTTAAAGGTCGGAATAATGATGCTTTTCTCTTTAGCTCTTTTTACGGCTCTTTCAAGTGCTTCGGGAACAACGGTTAAGTCTATCACGGTCAGTCTCCTTTTTATGAACGGTTTTCACCGCAGAGACGCAGAGTCCGCAGAATTTTTTATTAAAAGAAATATTTTCTCTGCGCCCTCTGCGTCTCTGCGGTGAGATTACAAGGTTAACGATATTAAACTGGTTCGTCACCACTTACTGACAACCTGCTGGAGCGTATCCAGGTCCGGCGAGACATGAAACGGCTTGGTGCCCGCAAGATCCACCGCCCGCATGGCACCGGCAATATCTTTCAGGCCATTACCGGTGTTCAATACCACAATGGCTTCATCTCCGGACACCAGTTGATGCTCGACCGCTTTAACCAGGCCGGCATACGCAGCCGCGCCGGCAGGCTCTGCAAAGACACCTGTGCTGCGGGCCAATTCGGGAATGGCATCCAATATTTCGCCATCCTCAACACAGACAAAGGCACCACCGGTTTCATTTACGGCCGCCAGCGCTTTGATCCGATCCCGCGGCAAGTCTACGCTGATGCTGTCTGCCGCCGTCTCAGCATTGATTGGTGGTTTGGTTAGGATATCCTCCTTGTCTTTCCAGGCGGTATACATATAGTTGCTGCCGGCGGCCTGCACACCCATCAGTTTGGGCATTTTGTCGATCCACCCCAGGGCGAGCAGATCCTTTAAACCTTTATGCAGTCCCCCGATGATACAGCCGTCTCCCACACTGACAAAAATTCGGTCCGGCGTCTTCCAGTCAAGCTGTTCGCAGATCTCATAGGCGGCGGTTTTCTTGCCTTCGGTCATGTAAGGATTAAAACCGGTGTTGCGGTTGTACCAGCCATAAGTCCGGCTGGCTTTCAGGCAAAGTTCAAAGGCCTCGTTATAGGTTCCCTTTACCAGAAAGACGCGGGAGCCGAATACCAGCAGTTGGGCGATTTTCGCCTCGGGTGCGGTTTCGGGGACAAAAATCACATTTGGCTTTTGAATACTGGCGCACAGACCGCTTAAGGCTGCCGCAGCGTTTCCGCTACTGGCGGTCGAAATGATCTCGGCGCCTTTTTCTCCGGCCTTTACCACGGCTATCGCACTGGCTCTGTCTTTAAATGACGCTGTCGGTTGGCGACCATCATCTTTGATCCACAGGGCATCTATACCCAACTCTTTAGCCAACCGCGGGGATGGATATAGAGGAGTCCACCCTACCGAAAGGGGAGGAAGCGTTGCACCGGAATGAATCGGCAAAAGCGGCTGGTAGCGCCAGATGGACCGGTCATTGGATTGCAGCAAAGATTCTCTGTCAAACTGCCGGCTGATGGAATCGTAATCGTAGGTGACGTCGAGAATGCCCTCATCGCCATGATCCGGACAGACATAATCGACTTTATCGGGGCGATGGACCTTACCGCAAATCAGACATTTTAAGCCAAGGATATTTTTCAATAGAAATAGCTCCTCGGTAGAAGTGGTCAGGTGTCGGGTGTCACGTGTCAGCAAAAACATGACAGCTTGCGGAATCTGATAATTCAGGAGGGCTTATTGCTCGCTATCCTGACACCTGACACCCGAAACCTGAAACCTTTATTGTTGAAAATGCGACTGATAAAAGTGATACCTATTTAGTAAACCACTTACGGGACGCAACACTAATCATGCGTATCTAAGACCATACCTACATTTGGATAAAAAAT
>JASFIX010000337.1:0-5345 GCA_050122435.1 Desulfobacterales bacterium | reverse complement strand
CGGCGAACGCAGCGTTCGGATTCCAGAAAATCTAAAAAAAACAGCTGCATACCTTACCGGTTGTCTCGAGGAACTCGGCGTCACTGTCGATCGCCAAAGATATTCATACGCCGAACAGCCGCTTGACAATATCACTGCTGAAATATCATTCAGCGCTGACCCGAAGCACCGTTTTCTGATCGGGGCCCACTACGATTCGGTCAGCGGTACTGTCGGCGCCGATGATAATGCCAGCGCCGTCGCCGTGCAACTGGAGGTGGCGCGGCATCTGGCCGAGCAGAAGAAGTCAAATACGCTTGATCTGGCGATAAAATTTGTTTTCTTTGCGCTGGAGGAGCCGCCGGTCTATGGAACTCCGCATATGGGCAGCCGGGTGTATGCCAAAATGGCGCGCGCCCAAAAAGAAAAAATTGATGGTATGATCTGCCTCGAAATGGTCGGCTATGCCTGCCATGAGCCGGGCTGCCAGAGCTACCCCTTCCCGTTGATGTTCCTCGACTACCCCAAACAGGGCGACTTTATCGGTATCGTCAATAATTTTAAAAGCCGCGGATTTGCGCGAGGATTGGTTGAGCAGTTTAAAAAGAACCGGCAGCTTCCGGTGGTCAAACTCACCGTGCCTTTCAACGGTTGGATCATGCCGGCGGTCAGGCTCAGTGACCATGCCTCATTCTGGGACCAGGGCTTTAAAGCCGTTATGGTGACCGATTCGGCCTTTTTCCGTAACCCCTATTACCACACCGCTGCTGACACCATGGACAAGCTGGATTTTGAATTCATGGCCGAGGTGGTCCAAAGCCTGGTGATATTTTTCCTCTCCCACCGCTGATTAAATTGGCTAGTCTCACCGCCCGCTTGCCCCCGTTGGGGGCTTCGCTCGAGACGCAAAGAGCGCAGAGAATTTATTTATAAAAAAAGCGTTGCGTACTCTGCGTCTTTGCGGTGACTCAATAAGCCCCGGGATCTACATTTTCCATCAAATAGGCCTGGTCCGCCTCTGAGCGGGCGAACACCCCTAGATTTCCGAGGCGAATATTCTTTAATCCCACGGCCTTGATGCGCCGATAGGCCTCGACCATTTCGACGACCGTCGGGCTGGCGTGATCTTTCATCTTGTATTCCGGAAAGAACGCTAAGATGGTAAAGGGGATGTCGGCATCTGCGGCGGCTAAGATGCGAGCGATATTTCTCAGGTCATCGACTTCAACAAGGCTTGGAATATAAAGCGATAGCACCTCCAGCACAAAACCTCTCCGGATGATTTCCTGCGGAAGTTCTAAGATGCGGTCGTTGGTGCAGCCGGTCAACCACTCATGGGTGGCACCATCGAAAGCCTTGATATCCAACCAAAAGGCGTCCACCCCGCTTTCCTTTAAAGCATCCAGATTCTGAGGCGTCAATCCATAGCCGTTGGTTTCAATTAAAACCCACAGCCTCGTCTGGTTTTTGATGAGTCGAGCACATTTTGCGTAAAAGTCAGGGCAACAGGAGATATCGCCACCGGTAAACGCCACAATATTTCGCGCGGGTCCGAATCCCTGAGGGCTTAAAACAATTTGTTCGGGTTCCAGAACTCCCGGGCAAAAGGCTGAGGGTTTTTGTCGGGTCACACAACTGCCGCAGCAGCGGCAGGCATCATGGGCATGCCAGGCGGTAGCCCGTGAGCGGGGCTCTAACTGGGTGACGGTCTTATCATATTTCAATGCCGCATCCAGAATATCCTCTGGTGAATACCAGCTACCATCTTTGACTTTGCTAAAGTGCCAGGAGTGGCATTTGCGGCATGAAAAATTACACCCGGACTGGTAAATGGAGAGATAATTTTCCGGGCGAGAGAGATGAACAGAGGTAATGAGGCGGTGGATTTCACCGTTGACATATTTCAAAGTGGCCTGGCAGGCAAGCTGGCGCTTACCCTCCGCTTCCACTGCACAGCTGCCGGCTTTAAAGCCCTGTTTTTTTAAATGGCATTCGGGTGTTTTCATTTTAAATGGATATTACGAAATTTGTACAAAAATAACAAATCTGATTTTTTAATTGACCGAAGTTTATCTTGCACTATTTTCGTCCAATAAAAACTGTAACCACCACGCTCGATGAAAAGGTGGCCCGCTGGTTTCTTTTTTATTCGCATTTTATTCACCTCATTAAATTTGTCTCAAATATCCCCGCTCAAGCGAAAATAACATTTTGGTCATTCTCACGTAATTTTGGGGTTAACTTCTTATTCTATATTAGATCACATAAGTTGAATATACCGCATGTAATGAGGCTCAAGGTGTAGGCTTAGGATTAATAAGGAACAAAAAAAATGTTTGTTGAAAGAGACAGAGATAGGTTCGGAGAAAGCCCCAATGAAATTCTAATTCGGTGTCTGGAAAAAGGTGATTTGGCCGAATGGGATGAATGGCGTGATAACAATAAAAGACGGCCTATTTCATTGAGAGGTGCTAGGTTGGGCAATGTCAATTTGGCGCATGCAGATCTTTCGCAAGTCGATTTGAAAATGGCTTATCTTGAATATGCCAATCTAGCCGGCGCTGATCTTTCGGAGGCGAATTTGGCAGGTGCGAATTTGAGTCATGCGAATTTAGTTGGTGCCAATCTTTGGAAAGCAGATCTGAAATTTGCCAGTCTTCGGCAAGCGAATTTAAAAAGCACTAAGCTCGAAAAGGCGAATCTGCAAAACGCTAAGCTTATTAGGATCAATCTGGAGAGCGCCGATTTGTGGAAAGCCAATCTGAAAGGCACTAAGTTTATATCCGTCATAGTAGACAGACGGACATTTATTTGGGGTTGCGATTTTGATGAACAAACGGTCTTTATTGGAGGACAATTAAGCAAAGCTCGAATTGAACCCCGCTTGATTGAACACCTGATAAAGAATATCCAGAGGATAAAGGTGTGAAATCTATAGAATCAGGGCAAAATTCGGCGTTTTTATAAAATTGCCCAATCAGCTGCACCGGATCACTTCAGTTGGCTATCTTTGCTGCCGCGCCGATTGAAACCCGTGGGAGCTGTCTGCCGCTTTTCGAGCTCTGACTGGCAGCTGACGCATAAGCGAACCCCGGGGATTGCTTTGCGACGGGCCTCTGGAATAATCGCTTCGCATTCCTCACAATGGGTTAAGCCTTCACCATCCGGCAACCGGCTCCTTGCCCGCTTTACCGCGTCTTTTACACTGGCGTCTATTTGATCCTGCACACCCCCATCACGGGTCCAACCAACAGCCATATTTCGCTCCTACTCGAAAACATTTCGAATGTGGTCCTGCTTTTACATTTGTTACTACGATTTACTGTAATATTTTAGACCTTTTAAAACGTGTAGTTACAATACCTTATCCTAAATTCGGACCGGATTGTGATACATTGAAATGAAAATTCGCAAATATCCTGATATCTGACAATTATTCCTTCTCAACAAGTTCTTCCGATGAAACACTTATCGGAACTCCCTCATAGGGCGTTCTTCTTGTAGATCGCTGGGTCTGGACTTCCTGCATGGTTTTCAATACTTCAATGCTGCTTTTTAATCCTTTAACATATCTGGCCATATTTATCGCTCCTCCAGCTATTTGGGCCAGCGCCTGAACAAAATTCACATCATCTAGCGTAAACTCCCAGGGTTCATCTGTGTAAACACGTACCGCCCCCAATAATCTGCCCCCAACAACGATTGGCACTGAAAGTATAGAGGAGATTCCTTCTTTTTGCGCTTCTTTAGGATATTGGATTCTTGGATCATCCATAACATCATATATCGCTACGGGGCCATCCTCCAACGATTGGGCAATAGAGCGCAAGGCACTCACAGGACCTTTATTGATGTACTCATCGCTCAATCCGAATGAAGTGGCTAGCTTTAATTCATTTGTTTTCCGATTGAACAAAAACAGAGCACAACCCTTGACATTCATTGCTGTCTTAATGCTTTCTACCGTCATTAAAGCAACTTCTTCCGGATCTTTGGAGTGAGAGATTGCCTTTGCAACCTTAAGCATTGTTTCATAATTGATGATTTGTTTTTCCATGCGCTTTCCTCCTTTGTACATTTGTTATTGAGTTAAGTGTGAAGTTTAAATCAGCCATGTCCAATATTCCCAATGGCAATCGAACCGCCGATGATTTTCATCATTTTGATTTCTGTTCTCGTTTTGGAAATAAAAAAGCCAAAATACCATAGATTGGCACCTCGGCTATTTATTAAGACATACTGCATTTTACCCATCCTCGCCAAGACGGGTTTTGCGTTGTCTTGTACTGCTTGAATTAATTTATTTAGATTTTTTCATCAGATATCTGATTAGTTTTTTGTAACAAAGCTTATCATTTGATGTCAACCTTTATTATATTTTGCTGGTATCGGTTGCAGGAGCCTTGAAAGTATCATTCAGCAAAGCATGAAATTCAGCAATTAGAGAGGGAAGTGTTATATATACGTAAATCAACGCCTACAAAGTGCAAATTTCTACGCATGGCAACCTGCTCCTTTTACCCAATACCGATATCAGGCATCTGGAAAGCGCACGTAACGATAACCACATTACAATCATGAAAACCCGGCACCTTTGCCTTTATGACCAACCATCCGGGTCAATATATCCTGGTTTGTCATCCGATATCCCCTTGACATTTAAGAAAAAAGGACCCACAATGATGTTTCGCTTGAATTCCCGAACACCGTCATCTGGTGACGATAGATTTTATTTCTCTAATTTTTAGGATGGCGTCACATCTGACGCCGGTACCGCAAGCGATACAAAGGTCAGGGCAAATTATCGGTGGTCGCACGCAACCTCCGTATCCCCATACACACCAGATCAGGGGTGCACCTATGGGGAACCGCTCCGCCATGGGAGAACCAAGCCATGATCAAACGAATTCTAGTCGGATTAGGTGGGACACCGTTTACCACAGTGGCCACTAAAATTGCAACGGAACTGGGGGATCTGCACCAGGCCCAGCTCACCGGCGTGACAGTGGTGGACACCAGCAAACTGGCCAAAGTGGGTCCCGTACCTGCGGGCGGGGAAGCTTATGCCCAACGCATGCGCGAAAGAAAAGCCCAGATTACCCAGGAGGGAACGGAACAGGCAATTGCCGCTTTCAAAGCAGATTGCAGCAAGCAGCAGGTGGTTTGCCGCCGCATCGAGTATGAGAAAAAAGACCCGTTTGCCGCTATGATATCGGAAGCCCGTTACAATGATCTGACCATTTTCGGGCTTCGCAGCATATTCGACTATGGCTTTACCACCGACCCGGATAAGGCCATTATCAAATTATTGACCCAGGGGGTGCGGCCCATACTGGCCGTGGCGGAAACTTACCGTCCCATCAAGA
>JASFIX010000336.1:0-5356 GCA_050122435.1 Desulfobacterales bacterium | reverse complement strand
ATCCGCATCCGATGACGGTGCACTTTCCGATTGTGTTTGCATTTACAACTACGGTTTTCAATGTTCTGTACCTGATTTTCGGTATTAAATCACTGGAGATTACCGCTTTGCACAGTCTGGGTGCCGGCATATTATTTACAGTGGTTGCCATTGTTACCGGGTTATACACCTGGTGGCTAAACTACATGGCCAAACCGATGACGGCTGCAAAAGTGAAAATACCCCTTTCCCTGACGCTGTTGGGGATTCAAATTATCGCCTTTATTTGGCGAGTGAACGTTCCGCAAGTAATAGATTCCATCCGGGGGGTCAATGTCATTTATTTGCTACTCGTCGTTTCCCTGTTCCCAATAGTGGTTGTTATCGGGTGGTTTGGGGCGCATCTTACGTTTCCCGTCGAACACTCCTAAAACTCGTTTCTGAACACGCATCATGGATATTTGGCCCAGGGCTGCGTTGCGAGGGGTCGAAATTTGCTTAAATCAAACCAAAGGACAACCCTCTGTGACCCAAAAAAAGCAGAGCCATTTCTGGCTCTGCTTTTTCTGTTTTTGTAATTGAATTTAACTTACTTTTTGAAGAACTTTTTTCGCCCAAATCCCGCAAGCCCCACCAAACCAGTACCTAAAAGGAGCATAGTAGCAGGTTCTGGAGTGGGATGAATATCACCACTATTAAAGTTGCCTTCTAAAATTGACGTATTGTTCATATCTATTGACCATTTCTCTTTTGATCCGCTAACCACTGAATATGCCATAATGTCCAATAGGCCATCTGTCTCAAGGTCAAAATCTAATGAAAGTGAGAATTCGAAAGGCTGGTGGTTTTGACCATCAAAACCGTTTCCAATTGTCGATCCGATTAAAGCGTCATCTAAAAAGGCCTTGATAATTATTTTGTCATCATGTTCCCAGCCTGGATTCGATAACAATGTCCATTCCTGCCACACCGTTCCGCTGAGACTGTAGGTAAGGTCGTAATGCCCGGCTGATAGACTAATGCTACCACCTAAAAGCGTATAAACTTCACCATTGGTCCAAACATTATCCGGAACCAAACCGCTGCCATCTTCCTTCAATTCGAAAGTAGTTGCATGGGCTCCGACTAAGGTAACAAAATTTAATAAAAAGACTGCCAGAAAAAATAGAAGATATTTTTTCATAATTCATTTTCTCCTTAAATAACTTTTTACAATATGATAGAAGCAAGAATAATGCCAACCTGATCACTATTTTTTTAGTAATAATTTTAATAAGTTATCAAGATTCTGCATAGTAAGTATGATAAAATATGATGGTAAATTGTGGTATTAATTCAACAATTTTGGAAGTAAATTTTCCTAATACAAAAGGACTAGAAAAAAAAGTAATAGAAAGGATATTTTGAAATTTAATAAATAGAGGTAGCAATTCATAAATACAGTATTAGTTTATCTATAAAAAAGAACTATCGGCGCTACATATAAGTGTACCACTGTTTTACCAGTTTTGCAGATATGAAATGAGCATCACAAGGATCTGGGTATTGAGCAGGCATATGGTATATGCTCATTCTAAGACCACCTGGCAGGCATCTTCGTGGCGCTTGCAGATAATGGACTGGCTGTCCGCTTTGACACCCACGCCCAGAATTCCCATGCGTTTTAATTCAAAAGTATGGGTTAAGGCTAGGTTAGAATCTTCAAATGCCTGCCTTAGCTCCTGGCTGGTGAAGCGGTTTTTATCAGGATGGATTACAATGTGTTTTGTAATAAAGTTTTGGTAAAGACTGGGATAATATTCTTCCATAAAATAGACGCCGCCGTGTTTCAGGACCCGGGCGACTTCTGTTAAACCGTCCTGCCAGGCCGGCACGTGATGCAAAAATCCAAAACCGAAGACTGCATCCATAGAATCGTCTCTGAAAGGGAGCCTGATGGCATCTCCCACACAAAAATAGATGCGGTCTTCGTTTTGACCGCTTCTACGCTGATTGGCTTTTTGGATCATTCGCAGGTCTAAATCCAGCAGATAAAGCCTATCGGGATGATATGCCTCAGAAATAAGTTTAGCTCCCACACCGCTTCCGCACCCCACTTCTAAAATCGTCTTGCCGGCTTTTAAGGCCACCGTGCGTCTAAACCATTGCATGACCAGCAATTGTAGGACTTTTCTTAGTGGGCTGTTTACAGCCCAGCGCTCAACTGGATTGAGTTTCATAAGTGTAATCTTTTCAAACTGTAATTGATACTATAACTACTTGACTGCCAGATGAATAACTGCGATTCCGTTGGTCAGGCTGCGGTAGGTTACCCGCGAAAAACCGATTTTTTTGAGTAATTCTGACAGTTCATCCGGCATCGGAAACATGCGAATGGATTCCGTCAGGTGCATGTAAGCTTTGCGGTTACCGGCAATCAGTTGACCCAGAAACGGCATGATATAAAATGAGTAAAAATCATATAGCCAGCGAAAAACCGGCCAGGTAGGTTTGGAAAACTCCAGGCACATCATTTTCCCACCGGGCTTCAATATCCGGTACATTTCTTCAAAACCCTTTTTCATATGGGTGACGTTGCGGATACCGAATCCCACCATTGCAGTATCAAAATGACAGTCGGGAAAAGAAATGGACTCGGCATTTCCCTGTATGTACCCCAGGCGATCTTCAATTTCACTGTCGATCACTTTGTGAATGCCGGCCTGGATCATGTCACGATTGATGTCGTAGATAACCACCCGGCCTGCCGGACCGATGGCTCTGGCTGCCATAATTGCCAGATCGCCGGTACCGCCGCACACATCCAGGATGCGGTCACCGGGAGCCAATTTTAACATTCTGACGGCGGTACGCTTCCAGGCGTAATGAATACCGAAACTTAACAGGGTATTCATAAAATCATAATGTCGGGCTACAGAGCTAAAATGTTGTAAAACCCGATCGGTTTTATCCCTGGTGCTGATGCGCTCATAACCGAAGTAGGCCTCATCGGCACTTTTGGGGCTGTTGTTAATTTGCGCCTGGCGTTTTTGTTCTTCGAGCCACTCCATATTGTTCCCACTTTTTTCCCATTCAATGAGAAATTATATTCATAATTTTCGGCAAAATTTGCCTGAATTAAAGATAACATAATCAGATTAACCTTAAAGTTCAACCTGAAGTATTGATATTCAGCGATTGCTAACCATTGCCGATAATTAACGGATTTACCCGGTTCCTGGCTGTGAAGCCGCGACGGTCAATGATTTGACAACCTTCAATCCTCCCACAAAGATTCGTCCGGCCTTAATTTCGACTAACCCTTTGCACTTATTCATGAAATAAAAAAGGATATATTTTGCCAGCAAAATTGGCATGAATTCTGCTTTTATAAAAGTGTAATCGTCATGTGCAGCAATGCTTGCTCCCGCGTTGATACTGTATTTTATAGCGTGCATCAGGAGGCCGAGATGAGTAGCTCTGAAACCAACTACTGCAAAAAGGAAAAAATGTCCATCTGCAGCGCTAAAGATTCAAAACAACAGGAAAAATGCAGCTTTTTCGAAAAATCAAGCTATGAACATCGCTGTATGTATTTCATTTTTGATGAATATTGCGATTGTCTTAAAGCGCAGATACAAACCAACCGGTAAATGCCCGGCTTGATCAAGGGCAGATGGCAGGAATAAATACCCATAAGGGCGGAATGGAAAAGCGTAGAGTGGCGAATTTTCCATCTGGCGGACTCTTGCGGTGACTAACTAACCCGAATTATCCCCCCAATTTCCTCTTTAGGCTTCGGCAAACTTCTTTGCCAGATCATTATCAATCACGTAAATGCATATTTCTTTGGCGCCCTGTTCCGTATATTTACATTTTTCGCACAAATTGTTGATTAGATAGGTCACATCGTCTCTGATCCGTTTATCATAGGTCTTAAAATCTTCTTGATCATAGTCTTTGATAGCACGGCGAAAGTTTTCATTTTCAAGAAAGGGATCCAGCACTTTTGCCTTTAAGTGGTGCACGTAACGGTCGTGCATGGACTGATAAATCTTTGTTTCTGCGATTGGCAGGCTCTCCACCATGATTTCCTGGGTCAGCGTTTTGGTGGTGTACTCTTTCTGGGTTTCATCCCGAAATGTTTTGCGCTGTTTTTGATCCACCTTGGGACCCAGCAATTTCTTTTCAATATTTTCCAGAAATTCCTCGGTAATTTCCAGTTTTTCCCCGGTGTAGGTACAGGTTTCAACCGACCCGATTTCAAAATTTATCGCAAACAGGTAGTTTTCAATCTCTCTGGAAATCTGCTCTTCATTGTAATAGTAAAGTGATTCTTTGACCTCTTGCAGAATTGTGTAATCATACATGCGCAGCAGCGAATCCAAAAAACCCTGGGGTATCAAATCTCTAATTTCTTTGCGGGCTTTGGTAAAAAAATTGCACAAGTCCGACATGTTGATGAGTTTATCTTCTTTGGCATAGGTCGAAAAAAACCGATTAAATATATTGATGGAATCGCGCCCGGAGATGCCCTTCTCACCCTCGGTTTCCGATTCGGCGATAATTTTACGCCGCCGCTTGGCGGTCAGTCGCTTGCGGTCTTTTCCAGACAGCCAGGTGGGGATATATCCGGTGTAGATTTCCATTTTAAGTAGCTGCAAATTTTCATCACAAAAAAGACGGTAGCGGGCCGGGTCACTGATCCATTCAAGCATTGCATCGGATTTGGCATTTAAACGGGTGGAAATAATGACCCGGGCAAAATTATGAAGCACCCTGGGTAAGAAGCGTTCGTCGATGTGCCGGCCGAAGATATTGCGATAGATTTCCACTTCGGTTGACAGGTCCATAACATATGGAATCTTGATGTATTCCACCCGGTCCAGGAAGGATTGAAAACCCTGAATGTTTTTTTCATCTTCAGGATTCATCACTGCCAGCAACAGGGAATTGACGTTTTCCTCGATGTCTTCTACTTTATGAACGCCTTCGCTGATAATGTTATGCAGCTCAATTAAGCGCTCGGTGTTGTGAGATTTAATGTCCATCAGGGCATAAATCCCGTTATTGGTTTTGGCATACTGGGAAAAGATGTATTTGACCAGATTGCTGTCTCTCAGTAAATTGTTAATCCGCCGCTGCAGCATCATGTTGCCCATCACATTTTGCTTTAAAGGCCGATCGCCGGGATTAAACACACTGATGCCTTCGCCCAGGCGCCGACTGAAGCGATACGGCCGTGCGTACAGCATCTCAAAGACCCGCTGCGGACTTTTTAATCGGCCTAAAAGCGCTTCATACAATGAACTGCAGATCGTGCAGGGCTGATCCCTGAACACCCAATCATATTCTTTTTCGGTGGAAAGCTGCCACTTGAATTTATCGTTCTTGTATA
>JASFIX010000335.1:0-5372 GCA_050122435.1 Desulfobacterales bacterium | reverse complement strand
CCGCGTTTACCTGATCACCGGTTTTTTAGGCAGCGGCAAAACCACTTTTTTAAACCGGGTTCTCAAACAGTTCCCACCGGCTAAAAAGCTGACGCTGCTGGTTAACGAATTCGGAGAAATCGGTGTCGACGGCACCTTGCTGGAAGGCGATGACATCGATATGATGGAGATCAGCAAAGGGTCTATTTTTTGTGTGTGCGTCAAAACCGATTTTATCAAGGGGCTATATGCACTCAGCACCCAGGTTCAACCCGATGTTCTTATTATTGAATCTACCGGTGTAGCAAATCCCACCGATTTAAAAAGAGACTTAACGCTTCCCATTTTCAATGACCGTTTTCAATTCGCGGAGCAATTTTGTATCATCGATGCACAACATTTTTTAGATGCGTACAACGCGTTCGCATCCGTAGAAAAACAGATCGCTTCTTCTTCGGTTTTCATCATTAACAAAATAGATGTGGCCCCAACCGAAAGCGTAGAAGAAACCAAAAATATCATTAAACAGTTTCATCCCGATCCACTATTTTTTGAAACCACCTATGCCGACATCCCCCTGGAGCCATTTTTTGATTTTTTAAAGGAGGCACCTGTCGAACCAGAGACTGCCGCTGCGCCACGGGCAAAAATGTCGAATTTATCAACTGCCGAGCTTGAAGAATTTATTGATGACTTGCTGGATAGTCCCGATCTTGAAATCACTCCACCGGACAAACTGATGTCAGTGGCTTACCAATGGAAGGGAAACGATCTGGAGCAGATTCAGACCCTGGTCCATCAGTTGCCTTTTTCGGTCGTGCGGGCCAAAGGATTTCTAGAAGTCAGTGGAAAGACGTATTTATTAAATTATGTGATGGGTGATTGGACCATCAAAAAATTAGGAATACCCGGGAATCGAATTCAACATAAAAATATCGTGGTTTTGATCGGACCGCCGGAATCGATGGAAGGCATCGCGGAAGCTGCTAAAACCGGAAGCTGGGAGAGCATGGGGACATTTCAACCTTATTATTCATAGGAACCGGACCTGTCGTCGGTTGCATCAAGGAGGTCTAAAATGCGGCAGGCCAGATGGATATCTGCCGGATCAAAATCAACAATTAAATCCACACCGGCATCGTATAATTCTTCATGATTCGAATCTAATCCGGCCCCCCCGCCTGCCAGCCGAATACCGATGCCGCCCAGTTCTTTCAGGGCTGCGGCCAACCCGACAATCAACTTTTGATTGGTCATCTCGGCGATAGACACACACACCAAATGGGCATCATTGTCAATCGCCTGCCGGGCAGCCTGCAAAGGCGTCTGGTGGGCTGGCCCGATATCAATATCGAATCCAAATTCGGCTAAAGAAGCCGCTAACGGTCTAGTCCAGTGGTTGGTCTGGCCGATTTCTAAATGGGATAAGAGGATGCGGGGCCGTCTGCCTTCCTGCTGAACAATCATATTCATTTTTTTTTCTATTTGATTGGTGTTCATGTTCTCACCATATTTAAACCAGTTTCAGTTGTCAATCCAGAGCCGGCATCCATAGATGCGGCACCGAAGCCGCTGGATAGGGTCGCATTGAAAAGGCCCGAGGCATATGTTATCTGTTTTAAAATAAATAGAAACCATAAATCGACTGTTCGTTTGGTACTTGTTGTGCCGGGAAATTGATATTCGATAAGTTTAATTTAGGCCATCAAAACGCATGGATAAAATCCTAATAGAGGTGATGTATAAAGCGATTTCCTGTCTGCCCTGCTTCTATATGGACGAAATGGTTCAAGAGGTATTGCCGTCTTATGGTGAGCGGGTGTTATATCACCGGATTGATATCATGAACGCTGAAGGCAGAAACCGGTTTTTAAAGCTTTCTTACACCCTTTTTGGTGAAGACGGTGTTCACAAAAATCTCCGACTGGCACCGGTGCCATCGCTGTGGATAAACGGGGAGCTCTTTTTTGATGCGATTCCACCCCGGTTTGAATTGGAAGAAGCTATTGAAGAAGTTCTAAAAGAAGATAGAAAGATTGAGGAAGACCCGGCATTAGGTATAAGCAAAGAATAGAAACGCTTTAGCATTGAAGTGCGAAAAGCCTGGTTTGATCGATATTATTTTTCTATCCCAACTCTTGCCGGAACGCCTTTTTCAAAATAGTGTTTCACCGGTTTCATCTCAGTTACCAGGTCAGCAATGTCGATAATCAGCGGAGAAGCATAGCGCCCGGTGATCACCAGTTCCAGGTCGTGCGGTTTGTTGATAATCAGTGTAAGAAGTTCCTGAACTCCGATGAGACCGAACTTGGTTGCGACATTGGCCTCTTCCAGGATGACGATTTTGTATTCATCGGATGCCATCGCGGCTTTAATGCGCTCGAGGCCTTTTTGTGCCGCGGCAATATCCTCGGGTGTGGGCTTTCCATCTACAAAATGGCCCAGACCGAATTGTTCGACGGTGATTAAATCAGAAAATCGTTCGAGTGCTTTTATTTCACTGTAGTCGCCCAGTTTAATGAATTGGGCGATATAGACCTTAAAGCCGGCGCCTGCAGCTCGAATGGCCAGGCCGATTGCAGCCGTCGTTTTGCCTTTACCGTTCCCCGTATAAACCTGAATGTATCCTCTGGACTCGTCTTTCGCCATTACGATTCCTTATGTCTCAAGAATAAAAGAACCATAGCCGTTTCATTGGAAACATGCAACTGATTTACCCCGCAAGCAGGATTCGCATCTGATTTTTTAAATTAGTGACTAATGTTAAGGAATCCTGCTATTTTTATATGGTTCACCGCAGAGACGCAGTCTTCGACCCTGAGCTCAGACCGAAGGGAGCCCGCAGCGGTTTTTTATAAAGAAATTTTCTCTTTGCGCTCTCTGCGTCTCTGCGGTGAGCTGCAGCCTTAGGCACTTTTAGCCTTGATGCACGCATGAATTTGTTAAAATAAGGACGTGCACCTCCGCGCTAAAGCGGGAAACCTGATCTGGGGCGCTGGAACCAATTCCAATCAAATTTCCTTTTGCTGATCAAGCCAGGATTTTTCTAAAAATTTTAATGAAGCCTCTAAATGGGCATGAGAAAAAACTTCCATTGAAACCATCCCCTGAAATTTGGCCAGTAATTTCATGATAGGGGTTATCAAGTTTTCCGAGAGCTGGTCAAGCGCACCATGAAAGTGATCTTGTGCAACCCCGTAAAGATGGATGATGGCGGTTTTCGCCGAGTATGCGTTAAAAAATTTTTCGATATCATCTCCGTGGAGGATAAGATGTCCGCAATCAAAGCAGATCGTAAGATCCAGCTCAGAGATAATCGGAACCAGAAACTCAAACGGATAATCCAGATTTTCAATGGAAATAAGGTGGCCCGGTGTCCCATTGGCCAGTATTTTGGCCATATTTTGGATCACCCTTTCTTGCCAGCTTTTAACCACATCTTTATCACCTGAAGTCTCTTCATAAGGCACGTGCAGCGTTAGGGTTGTGGGATTCAGGGGAGCAACCCGTTCCGCCACCTTGCTAATCGTTTCGACGGCAATGATTTGTTGCTGTGGGTCCCGGCTGCTGATGGAAATGTCGGTGGGAAGGTGAACATTGTAGGCCAGGTTGAAATCCTTTGCCAGGCTGGCCAGCTCTCCGATGACTTGTTTTGTCGGCAGTGCATCGGTATTGTTGCTTTCAAACAACAACAGCTCGATGTTTTCCAGATAGGGCCCCAACATTTTTACATTGGGCACATAATCATCGGGATAAATAAACGAGGTCGTTCCGATATTAAACGGAAATACACCTTTATAAGATTTGTTTAATGAAGGATACATACAATCACAAAGCCTCTCCAATCGAAATCATTAAAAATAGTCCTGCTTCAGTTACTTCCACCATCGCTCCCAGCATATCACCGGTGATACATCCCATCCGCTTTTTGTAGAAAAAAAGGATCAGTACGATGATGATCGCAAAGGCCAGGTTCAGCCATATGGATTTGAGACCAATGATCAGTGAAAGTCCGATTGGCAAGATCAGACCCCAGAAATGCTTTAATGATATTTTTTCGCTAAAAAAGGGCTTACCGGTTCCATCCGGTCGACCGTATGGCAAATACCGCATGCCAAACAGGATTCCGGCCCGGGCATAGGCGGGGATCATGATCAATATGATACTGCGATGAGCTTCCAGGCGTGCAATGCCACCCCATTTTAGAGCCAGGGCAAATAAAATCGCGACCAGGCCCATTGTTCCAATGCGGCTGTCTTTCATGATCTCAAGCGCTTTATCCCTCGAACGCGGCCCCAACAGGCCATCGGCGGTATCTCCCAGTCCGTCGATATGAAACGCAGCCGTTAATACAGCCAGTAAAGCGATATCCAGCAAGGCGGCCACCGGCGGTGCCCACAACCGTATAACAACCGAATCGAAAAGCGCCACCATCAAACCCAACAGGACGCCCACCAGCGGGAAATAGGGGACCATCTTCGGCGGATCATACGATTTCGTCTTCCCCAGCGGCAGTATGGTGATGAATTGCAGAGCGGAAATCAGGTTCTTCATCGTTTCCTTTTCGAATTTTTCAATTATATTTATACTTGGGCCAATGGGATTTCAATTTGCCGGAGTAATGGAGTGCTGGAGTACTGGAGTAATGGTTGATCATCAGAAATTCATTTTTATTTCAAATTACATACTCCAACACTCCAGTGCTCCCATACTCCATTGATTCCGATGAATTATATGACTGGAGTTTTCTCAATCGCCGCTAAATTGGTCTGTAGTCTAAATTACGACTTGACCGTTACCGGAATACCGGCAACCATCCAGATCACTTTGCCGGCGGTTTTGGCCACCGCCTGGTTGACGAGTCCTATGATATCCCGATATTGTCGGGCGAGCCTGTTCTCCGGAACGATGCCGGTTCCGACCTCATTGGAGACGAGCACAATGGGGCATGTGGCTTTCTCAAGAGCATTTATGAATTGAGAAATTGTTTCCTCTATGTTGTTTTCATCACCGGTTTCCATCAAAAGATTGCTCACCCACAGGGTGAGGCAGTCTACCAGAATCACCTCTGCATTGCGGCTGTTTTGCCGAATGGCCTCCGCAAGGTCCAAAGGCGCTTCAACCGTTACCCAGTTTTGACTGCGTTCTTTTTGATGTCTTTCAACCCGCCGCTTCATTTCATCATCCTGGGGCACACAGGTCGCGATAAAAATCTTCTGCTCCGCAGGCATTTTTTCAGCGGTTTGCATCGCATAGGTGCTTTTTCCGCTTCTGCAGCCGCCGATCACGAAAATGATTTTGTTCACTTTATCAATCCCAGTTAATATATTCAGGTTATTAAACCTTAAGATTCGATTTGGAGTAATGGAGTGATGGAGTACTGGAGTAATGGA
>JASFIX010000334.1:0-5373 GCA_050122435.1 Desulfobacterales bacterium | reverse complement strand
GAATGGAAAGTGCCGTACCGGAAACACCTGAAAATATTCGGCAGGTGGCGCAATATATTAAACAGGAGATTCTCAATCTGGGTGTAGAGTTTAAGGATTCCTGGGGTGAGGTAATTGAAAAGGAAGGTTATGAAAGAGTTCGGCAGCGCAGCGAGTATATTTTTGGAAAATCACTTCCAGCTGATTTTAAGCTGCAGGAACGTGAGTTTGACAAAAATGCTGTTCTAGAACTGATCAAAGAGCTGAGGTGCCGTTCTTCGGACGGAAAGCTCAGCAGTATTTTACGCCCGATAAATGGTGTCATCAAATCTGCCGAGTTTGAGGCTATTTTTGAAAATTCGCCACGGGTTCAGGCGCAACATGTGAGAAAGGCCCTCAAAGCGCATTTAAGTCTGGAAGGCGGTCTTTCAAAGGAATTCAGTGAACACAAAAAATATTTAAAAAAATATATCGACTCGATGACCGATTCTATCGGTTATGTTGTCGGGCTGGCCGTCATCCATTCAAGTTCCAGCGGCCAGATGATGGGTCAACCCCTGCCGATTCACTGTCAGATTAATCTGGGGAATGCGGATAAAGTCGTTGCCCCGGGGAAAATCGGTGACATCGCCAAGGCTGCGGCGCAAAATGTCCGGGCTTCAATCAAAAAGGTGTTAAACAAGATCGGAGCTCCCTATGTCGGTTATGAAATGTATGTCGAATATATTCAGGCGCACGGTGGGGTTGAAGGCGACAGTGCCTCTGTCGCCATTGATATTGCGCTGATTTCGGACTTTGTAAAACAACCGGTCAATCAGCGATACGGTGTTACTGGATCACTGACCGGTGACATTATTCTGGCGGTTGGCGGTGTAACCGAAAAAATTCGTTCGATCATGGATCCGATCCTGGGCATGGAAGGCGCATGCATACCCTGGCTGAACAAGCGCGACATTGAACCGTTGCTGATAAATGCTGAGAGTAAATACATTCAAAAGGATGACATCCCCGGGATACGGATCTACCGGGGCGCCGGGAAAAAAGAGCCTTTTGATATCTTTTTTTGCAAGACCAAATACAATGCGTATCAAATCCTGATGGGATTACGGAAAGAGGCGGTGGAAACCCTTATGGCCCAAAGAAGCCGAAGCGATCTTGAATTCATGAAGAATACAGGCAATTCTTCGGATCAGTTCGAAGAGGCGATTTCAGGCGCATAGGCCCATCTGGGATTTTTCACCAATAGATCGTCTTTAATTTTAAGAAGGGATAATTTAGGTTCGCATGAGAATTGAATGTCCAAATTGCCGCAGAGTCTGTGCGATTTCCAGCGACCTGATTGTGACCCAAAAGCGAGCACTGGAACTCTCATGTTCTGTATGTAAAGCGGATTTCCATGTTCAATTATCCCTGCCGGCGGAAATAAAACCGGAAGAGGTTCAGGAGACTCCATCCACTGATTCCTCCACTCGGCTGACCTCACCGATTACTGAAACCGAAGAAAATCCCAAAATCGTATCATTGAAAAGCAAAATATTGCGGGGTCTGGTGGAATTGCCGCCAATGCCGAATATTATTTTGAAGGCACGTGAAATTATGGAAGATTCCGGCTCGAGCCTTAAAGACCTTGCCGGTGTAATTGAACACGACCAGGCGATCGTCGCCCGAGTTCTTGCCCTGGCCAATTCCGCCTATTATGGTTTGAGCGGGCTTGTATCATCTATTCAGCATGCTTCGATATTGCTGGGTCAAAAGACGCTGGGCGAACTGATTACGATTGCCGCCTCATCGCAACTTTTAAATAAACAATTAAAAGGGTACCGGTTGCACCCCGGTGATTTGTGGAAGCATTCTCTGGCGGCAGCTTTAGGATCCAGAATTATTGCCGAGAAGATAGACACCGAATGGGTTGATGATGCATTTATTGCCGGATTGCTTCACGATGCCGGCAAGATTATACTCGATCCTTATATTTTAGAGCGTAAAAAAGCGTTTAAAAAGGCCCTCGGAAACGGTCAGCCTAGATTTATCGAGGCCGAAAAGGAAATTTTGGGTTTTGATCATGCCGAGGTCATGTCACGGGCAGTCCGATTTTGGCGTTATCCTGAAAGCCAGTCGACCGCCATCCGATACCATCATTACCCGTCACGCTCTGAAAATAGCGAACTGGCCTTCATTGTCCACCTGGCGGATTTTATCGCAAAAGAAGCAGGCTTTAAATCAGAAGAGGGTGTATTACAGACTGAAATTGACCCGCAAACATTGAGCTATTTGGGATTTCAAGAAGAAGATTTAAGCCCTATAATTGACGAGGTGACTGAATCCGTCGAGAAATTGGCCAACGAATTTAAATAATCTGTCCTAATCCTTTCAAATGGGGCGATCAGGTTATATATTTAATCTGTCCGTACATCAATTCCTTATAACTTTCCCTTGCTGCTTGCTTCTGGTTCCTGGCGACTTGTGTCCGCTAATTTGTCGCCGGTACCACACCATTTTTATTAAATGATATTTTTTTTACGCAGAGTCCAAATTTTGTGCTATCAGAGTGAAAGTCAGAAATTTTAAGCCAGTGACAAGCAGCCAGTGGCCAGCAGCGAGCTCTAATGAACAGGAAAGACCCCATGGCCCAATATGATTTAACTGAATTTTTAAAATTATCTTCGGTGCTCAACTATAACCTGAGTGCAGCATCATTAAATCGTTACAATGTCATGATGTATATCATCGGCGGCAAAACTTTGGATCGGGGGGTTAAGAAGGACCGGGAAAAAAAAGGTATTTTGATGGATGCGCTGGGTTATCTTTTCAGCGCCTACCAGCAAAAAAGACGACGCCTGGGGCCCATGGCCGTTTTGCACCCGTTGCGGGCAACGGTGCTATTTGCCCGCAATCAAGAGCGGTTGAACTTGATCGGTCTGCTGAGCGTCCTATTGCATGATATTATGGAGGACATTAATCCGTATGATTTTGAATTCAATCAGTGGATCGATATGGAGGGCAGGCTTTATCATCTGCTGGAGCGTATAGGGGATAAGGATGAGTCAAAACTGCTAAGCAATATCGTTGCATTAACGCGAATCAAAAAGGAATCCTATTACCAATATATTGGTCGACTGCTTGAGAACGCCACTCATTCCCCGCAACTGGTTCATGTGAAATTAGTGGATCGCCTGGACAACACCATGGATATGCGAATTGATCTTGAAGATCCGCTGGCAGGGATCGATTTTTTTCAAAATATTTTTCAGTTGCTTTTTGTCGATAATTATCACGGGTATCAACCTGCCAATGAACATTCGCCGGCTTCAGCGATGAATGGCGCCCGCCGGCTCTATCAGCTTTTTAAAAATACCGTCTTACTGTCCTTGATCCGTCAGCATAAGTCCCAACATAGTGATCGTTCCTTAAGCGTTCTTTTTGAAGCTGTCTGTGAAGCCAGTTTACAGGAGGCTCAAAGAACCTTGATGCACTTGATCGGGTTCCACATTAAGGATACCGCCGATCAGCGCAAACTGCTCCTGGAGGCCATGGAATATTGTTTCAGCGGTCGGATCGATCTGGTCACAAAGCCAGATCGCAGTCAATTGCTGGATGGCCTGTTTTCGACCTATTTTGCGCACAATTCCAAAAAAGTTCTGCACCGGCAGCTCGATATTTTATATCAAAACAAAAAGCTGATGATTCAAGCCTCCATCGCTTTTGTGGTGATATTTTTGCATTTCTTAAATGATTCCAAGTACTATGTCCAGGGCATCAGTCAGGAAGGAATCAAGCCGACCTAAGAATATGTAGGTGTCAGTGTTCAGGTGTCAGGATTACCAACCTGTTGAGGGAATGATTCGGCAAGCTGCCACCTGATTGCTGACACCTGAAACCTATATTGCCAGATCACTCGGCACCTTTTTGTTAAAATCGGTCAGCCGCATGGCCATGAGGTGATTGGTCATTTCAAATTCTTCTAAAGCCGGATCCGGCTGTTTTGGATTTGAAAGCATGGATTCACGGCTGGGGTAGGCTGCACCGTATTCTGGATCGATCTCAAGCGCCCGGTCGAAATCTTGAAAGGCCCGGGCAAAATTTTCCATTTGTTCATGGGCGATCCCGCGCAGGTGATAGGCCCGGGCATAACCGGCATCCAGCGCGATCGCCCGGTCAAAATCCTCTTTGGCGTCCCGTGCCCTTGCCAGTTTTAAATGGGCCGCTCCCCGGCAGACATAAAACAGTGCCAGGCTAGAATCATATTTTATCGCCTGCCCAAACAAATCGACGCTTTTCTTGAAATCCTTTTTAATATAGGTGGCCACACCTTCGTCAAACATCTTTCTTGCTAAATATTTGTTGGACACTTTTTTTACCTCCGATATGGCTTGAACCCATTTCAAATTTGAGTTGGGTTCTACACACATTGCTGTGATTATTTTTAAACTGCGCCACAAAGCGGCAAAACCGGTCGCATGTCGAACAACCGATTGAAATTAATGCTAATATAAGATTACTCGTTCTGAAAATATAAATAGTCACTTTCAGCCTTATGTCAACATGGCGACAAGATCAGACTTCCAATCACACCTAAAGCGGATTTCATATTCGTGCTGAAATTCCCTGATTCGGAACATGACAAACTCCAATGTTGTTTTTGGAGTCCTCCAGCAGGAGACCGCTCACCTGGCAGGGCTTAGTGTGGCCCTGATGCTTGCTGCACAGACAACCGGCGGTGCGCTTGGCAGCGTGATTGCTCCAGCAAAAATACTCGGGGGTTGCTCAACAGTCGGTTTAGCGGGAAAAGAAGGGCCTGTTTTAAAAACAACACTTCGCTACGGGCTTGAGATTATGGGGGGATCTTTACCGAAAGATGCCAGAATGCCTCTTGGCTTACCATGGGGATGATCAGTCTTCGACAAAGGGGAGGAAAAATAAGGATGCACCGTGGCTTGCTGCGGGGAGTTTCACTTGAGGTAAATGATTTCTCCGCACCGGTACTGGCTGGCAACCGTCAGACGCGGTTTACAGCGGGTCAATGCCTCAGAGACTTCAGCGAGCACTTTTTGGGGGGTGTTGTTGGTTTGGCTTAAATGCGCCATGATGACGTGCTCAAGGCCCTTATGCTCTAATTCCATCAACAAACGTTTTGACTGTCCATTAGAGAGATGCCCGCTGTGGCTCTGGATACGACGTTTCAGGTACCATGGGTAGGGTCCGTTTATCAGCATCTCCTGATCATGATTGGCTTCCAGGATGAGTAAATGGCAGTGTTTTAAATTTTCTTTTAAATAGGGTGTGACGGTACCCAGGTCGGTTGCCACACCGATACGGCTGCCGTTTTGTCCGATGGTAAAACCCACCGGATCAACGGCATCATGGGAGACGGCAAAAGGATGTACCGCCAAATTT
>JASFIX010000333.1:0-5389 GCA_050122435.1 Desulfobacterales bacterium | reverse complement strand
TTGTTGTCATTCTCGTCCAGGGATATCCAGGTGCTTGGCCTGTCGCAACTATCCAGCCAGCAGCTCACCAGCGTACTTTTACCGTACCCGGCCGGAGCCGAGATCAGTGTTAATGGCCGCTCGAGCTGCTGGTCAAGATATTCTGACAACCGCGCCCGATGCACATAGTCACTGGGCGCGGGGGGCCGGTTCAACTTGGTACGCAAGATTATGTCGATGTTTGTTTCGTCTGCCATGCAAAACTGCCTTATAACAAATTGAATATATTATCGCAATGCGCAATGAAGTTATCAAATATGGTGCTAGAATCAAGAATTTGATGTTTGGAAAGAGGACGAATAGGAAAGGGTGTAATTTCATAATTCTCGAAGAAGCCGATTAGATCTTACACACACCAATCTTAAAGAATTTGAGTTGTTTCAAATTTTATATAGCGTGCCTAAGCCACCAATTCTCATTTTTAATGGATTTGTTCTTCATACCCGCAAAAAGATGAGTCTTAAAAAGTTGAGGTTGTACTATCAAATCTGGATTTTTCTTAACAGTTTTTGGGGGATGCTGTAGGGAAAATCAATTTTATAAGCAGAAAAAGGGGTTATCACAAATGATACCCCTTGATTTGTTCGTGGTGATCCCAGCGGGATTCGAGCCCCGGTTATCCCGCATGTGATGCGGGACGTCCTAACCACTAAAAAAGCGCCTCAAGATAGAGGCGCTCTTTTTTATCTGGTGATCCCAGGGGGATTCGAACCCCCGTTACCGGCGTGAGAGGCCGGCGTCCTAACCACTAGACGATGGGACCGTTCAAGTAATCCTAAAGTATTAAATTAAAGGGTTTGTTGTCAATCGTTATTTACGGACGCCGGCGTATTAGCCGCCGGACTGTGGTTTCTTGCCTTTGCGGAAACCGAATATCAAATACACGATGAACCCGACAAAGGGCACCGAAGCAATAAACCACCACTGCGCTTTTTTACCAGCAGTGCCGAAGTCCTTCTGTGCCACATCTACGATGGCCCAGACGGTGGCAATGAAAAAGGGAATACATAAAGCCAGAAATATGCCGAGTAGTTTTAAACTCATATTACCTTAATCTTGCATGAAAATTAATGAGAGGTAAATATTTTTTTTAATGAATACAGATTAAGCAAACCAGAAGCGTAAATCAAAATAGCGGCAAAGAATAAAGGATGAAAATCATTTTATCTCATTACTTTTCACCCTTTAGGCGAGCCGGAAGCTTCCATCTGCTGCGTTATTAAGGGCGAAGCATAGTCTACTATAGCTTCGCCCTTAAGTGCCTTGCATATGAAAGCCTCCGACTCGTGCAAAATCAAGGTATTAACTTTTCAGGCGGCTGGTGATCTTTAAGATGGTCTTTACGTAATAGCTGCTGTGGTTGTAGTGGTGGATAATTTTTTCAGCTTTTTTGCGACTTTGTCCCGGCCGCCATCCATGGCTCTTGAGAAAATTGGCGATACTGGCCATCGAGTCGGCGTGATTGAGCATATCAACCATTCCATCGTCGTTTCCGTCTTTGCCGTAGGCCAGAATGCTGGTAGGCATAAATTGGGCAACGCCCACCGCCCCGGCAAACGAGCCGGGAATCAATACCGGATCCATTCCTTCCCGGGCGGAATAGTTTAATAAGGCTTTCAATTCTTTATAGGCCCACCTGGAACGAGTTTCTGCTCTTCTTTCGAATTTTTTTCTTGAAATTTTCTTTGAATCCGGGATCAAATCCCATAGCTTGTTTCGAACCATCGGGTCCTTCAAAGCCGCTATTGTGGAAAGCGTGTTTAAGGCCGATCGCGTTCCCACCGAAGCTCCCAGCCCGGTTTCAACCAGCAGAATCGCGGTTATGACCTTTTTATCGACACCGTATGCTTTTTCAATGCGTGTCAGATCGGCCTCATTTTTCTGAATATATTCTTTGGCCTTGCGGATAGACCATTTATTTGTGAACTGGCCGTAATCCACCTGGGCTTCTCTATAGGTAAAAAGCAGTATGACACCATCGGCTTCGAATGATACCTGCGGCCGACTATACAGCCGTTTGATTTTTGTCGGATCAAAGCCGTCGGCTATTAACCGTTTTTGAACGGATGAAAGTGGTTCTTTGCCTGATTCGACAGCAGCTCTGGATTCAGCCGCAATTAAATATTCGGCAATCAGCAGGATGACGGCCAAAATCATCCAATTCGTTCCCCATTTATAGCAATGCCGCATCATAATCACTCCAGATGAGATCTCAAATCAAAAAGTTGACGTTCGTTCTGTATAGATACAACCCGCTTGATTGCATTTATATCCCATGTTATTTAGAAGTGTTTTCAAAACCTCATCTAAGGCCCAATGGCTGCGTTGTTCCGCGAATTGAAATACTCACGTACTGACGTGTACGCTCCGTGTGCAATTCGCGGGACGCCTTGATACATACATTAATTTGTTAAGATCAGACATGTAATCCCGCTTAGCGGGGCCTTGATGCACACATTAATTTATTAAAATCAAGGCGTGCAATCCCGCGTTCAAGCGGGAAACCTGATCTGAGGCTTTGAAAACACTTCTATGCTAAGTATTTATAACCGATAATAACATATTTATTGGTAAGTTTCTATCTTGAAAAAAAGTGCCAAAATAATCTATTGCTGCCAAACCTGTGGTCACCAGACTCCCAAATGGATGGGTAAGTGTCCGGACTGCGGTACCTGGGACTCCATTGTGGAAGAGAGGTCAGCCGCTCTGTCTTTTCGGGATGACAATCGCCCGCTGAGGAATCAGCAGCCAACCCCGGTGGCAATTGATACCATCGAGCTGGAAACGGAAAATCGGCTTTTAACAGATATCCGGGAATTTGACAGGGTGCTCGGCGGCGGGCTGGTGCCCGGAACCCTGGTGCTGATCGGCGGAGATCCCGGGATCGGCAAATCAACGCTGATGCTGCAGGCGCTTTACGGACTGGCAAATCAAGGCCATAAGGTGCTGTATGTGTCCGGCGAGGAGTCCAATCGGCAGATTCGCTTGCGGAGCCAGCGGCTGGATACGGTCGCCTCCGAATTAATGGTGGTTTCCGAGGTCGAAATCGATGCGATTCTGGGGATGATTCGAGCTGACCCTCCGCAGGTTCTGGTCATTGATTCGATTCAAACCATGTACAACGCTGAACTGACCTCAGCCCCAGGAAGCGTCAGCCAGGTTCGGGAGTCCACCGTCCGTTTGATGATGATGGCCAAAAAAACCGGCATACCAACGCTGCTGGTCGGTCATGTGACCAAAGACGGCGCCATTGCAGGCCCCAAACTTCTGGAGCATATGGTCGATACGGTTTTGTATTTTGAGGGAGACCGCAATCATATCTTCCGTATTCTACGCGCGGTTAAAAATAGATTTGGCTCCACCAACGAAATCGGGGTTTTTGAAATGAAAGATCGGGGTCTGGATGAGGTCGCCAATCCATCGGCTGTCTTTTTATCTGAACGGCCTGCGAATGCGCCGGGCTCAGCCGTTACCGCCAGTATGGAAGGCACGCGGCCGATTCTGGTTGAACTGCAGGCGCTGGCCAGCAGTACCAGCTTTGGCACGCCCCGGCGGACCATTCTGGGATTGGATCCCAATCGGGTCGCCTTACTGGCAGCGGTTATGGAAAAACAGCTCGGCATGCACCTGATGGGTTATGATATTTTCATGAATGTGGCCGGCGGGGTCAAGGTGATCGAGCCGGCTGTGGATATGGCCATCGTTTCGGCGATCGCTTCCAGCTTTCTGGACAAGCCCGTTCCGGATGGTACGGTCGTGCTGGGTGAGGTGGGTCTTGCCGGTGAAGTCAGGGCCATCGGTCAGGTGGATATCCGGCTTGCCGAAATCAAAAAAATGGGCTTTAATCGCTGCCTGGTGCCGGACGGCAACTTAAAGCGCATTCACGATATTGACGGGATTGAAGTTTCAGGCATCAAAAAAGTATCGGATGCTGTGGATACGCTTTTCTGATTTAGTTTTGCTCACCGCAGAGACGCAGAGAAAAGATTCAAGTTATATACATAAATGGGTAGGCGATTAGATTTTTAAGAGATTAGATTTAAATAATGTTATTTTAGACGATCAACCCGTAACCCGTAACCCGAAACCCGTAACCCGGAACAATGAAGCGCGTTGGTTCAAAAAAACATCAGCGCTGGTCGGATCATTATTCAGAGCGCGCGAAAAAAGAACGTTATCCGGCCCGATCGGTGTTTAAGCTAAAAGAAGCCCAAAAAAAATTTAGTTTGATTAAAAATGGCGACCGGGTACTCGATCTGGGGTGTTCACCGGGTTCCTGGCTGCTTTACGCTGCCGAGCTGACCGGCAAACGCGGCAGGGTTTTAGGTATCGACCTCAAAGCGCTTCGTATAAAACTACCGCCACAAGCGAAAGCGCTCACGGCTGATATCCTGACCATTGACCGGACATGGTTAGATGAGCAAAAATTGGGGGACCGTTTTAATGTGGTTTTAAGCGACATGGCGCCGGCCACTACCGGCAGTAAAGGGCTGGATGCCGCCCGGTCGTTTCAATTATGCCAGACCGCCTTGAATATTGCTGAAATGGTGTTGAAACCCGGCGGGTCGTTTATGTGCAAGATTTTTCAGGGTCAAGAATTCAAAGAATTTTCGGATATCGTCAGAAATCGATTTAAGCGTCATAAGATTTTCAAACCCCGCAGCAGCCGCAAGGAAAGTAAAGAGATTTTCATTGTTGGCATGGGGTTCAAGGGATAATAGGTATTTATTGACATCTTAGATATTTTGAGTAGGAGGTGACTATGTCGGGTCACAGCAAATGGTCAAGTATCAAACACAAAAAGGCTGCTACAGATGCCAAACGGGGCAAGATTTTTACGAAACTGATCAAAGAAATTACGGTTGCCGCCCGTATGGGCGGTGGTGACGCAGATGCCAATCCACGGTTGAGGACTGCCATTCTGGCTGCCAAAAGCGAAAACATGCCCAAGGATAATATTGAGAGAGCCATCAAAAAAGGTACCGGCGAGTTAGAAGGCGTCAATTATGAAGAAAGCATTTATGAGGGATATGGTCCCGGGGGAGCGGCCGTGCTGATTGAATCCCTATCGGACAACAAAAATCGAACGGTAGCCGATATCCGCTATATATTCAGCAAGGCCGGCGGCAATATGGGTGAAAACGGATGTGTGGCCTGGATGTTCGATAAAAAGGGTTACATTGCGGTGGAAAATAAAGATGCGGATGAAGAAACATTGATGGAAGCAGCACTGGATGCCGGGGCCGAGGATATTCGCGAGGACAACAGCAATTTTGAAGTCATTACCGCGCCCGAAGATTTTGAGGGGGTCAAAGCAGCCATTGACGCCGCTTCCATTCCTTATATTGTG
>JASFIX010000332.1:0-5392 GCA_050122435.1 Desulfobacterales bacterium | reverse complement strand
CAACTCCAATATAATTATTATCTGGCAACATACAACCGACAACTGCCAACTAACGGATATAGGCTTCAATCATGACATCATCGTCAAATCGTCGAACACGGATATGAGTAGCCCGGATACAGTCTTTCATCAGCTGCGGTCCTGGCCCCCGGCAAATGGGTACGCCGTCATCGCCCCCCAAAATTTTGGGCGCATAAAAAAAGAGCGCTTTGTCGACAATACCGCTGCTAAATGCCGAGGCAATCACGTGGCTGCCACCTTCAACTAAAAGGCTGGTAATGCCCATTGAACCCAGCCGTACCATCAATGCCTTCATATCAATTTGACCATTTTTAACCGGCTGTGCAAGAAGGCGCACCCCGTTTTTGGCAACCTTTTTCTTCTTCGCTTCAGATACCGTATTGCCGGTGACAAGGATCGTATCAGAATTGGAGTTCAGCTTCAATATTTTGGCATCCGGTGAGATGGATAGATGGGTATCAAGAACAATTCGAATCGGATCTGCACCCTTTTTCGAATCCAAACGCGTGGTCAGGCTCGGATTGTCGGCCTGAATCGTTCCGATGCCTACCAAAATGGCATCAACGGCATGTCGCAGCCGGTGCACGTATCTGCGAGCCTTTTCCCCTGTCACCCATTTGGAATCCCCGGTGCGGGTAGCGATGCGCCCATCCAAGGTCGCTGCACATTTGATCGTAACAAACGGGATTTTAGAATCCACATATTTTAGGAAGGCCTCATTGAGCCTGGCGGCCTGGTTTTCACAAACACCGGTAATAATCTCAATGCCGTTCTGTTTTAAAAAAACGCATCCACCACCAGCGATGGTATTCGGGTCTTCCAGGGCCACTACGACGCGCTTAATACCCGCCTCAAGAATTTTCAAAGTGCAGGGCGGTGTTCTCCCGGTGTGATTGCAGGGTTCTAAGTTTACATACAGCGTAGCACCCTTGGCCTGACTGCCGGCATCTTCAATGGCATTCACCTCAGCATGCGCCTGACCGACAACTTGATGATATCCCTTTCCTTTCACTTCGCCGTCCTTAACAATGACGGCCCCAACCATCGGGTTGGGCGATGTATAACCCTGCCCCTTTTTTGCAAGGGCCAGGGCCTTTTTCATGAAAAATTCGTGGCCCATCGTCATCTTGTTCAAAGGACAGAGGAAAGAGAACGGAAAACAGATTAAATTGGCGTTTCAATACGTTAGCCTCGAGAGCTGCAGCCTGTCATCTGTTTTCTGTTTTCTGACCTCTGTCATCCGTCATCTGTCTTTTGGTTACTTAGCAGGGTTTTCAGCTCAGAGACAAAGTCATTGACGTCCTTAAATTCCCGGTAAACAGAGGCAAAACGTACATAGGCCACGTCATCGAGTTCATGAAGCATTGTCATGATCTTTTCTCCGAGAAAAGAGGCCGGTATTTCTTTTTCGCCCGTCTCTCTGAGATCCCGTTCCAGATCGTCAATAAATTCTTCAATCACATTGACGCTGATATTTCGCTTTTGACATGCTTTTTTCAGTCCGGACCGTACTTTTTCCCGGTTGAACACTTCGCGCCGGCCGTCTTTTTTAACAATCATAATCGGTATTTCTTCAATATGCTCGTAGGTTGTAAATCGGCGGCTGCATACGATACATTCTCGGCGGCGGCGGATAACGCTGGCATCTTTACTCAATCTGGAATCGATGACCTTATTGTCAATCTCCCCACAGTACGGACACTTCATGAGTTTTCTCCCTGCTGTTTGGTTTCAAGATGGATCAGCTCTATATGGGCTTCTTGCAGCATGTCCTTTGATATCTCGTCTGCATAACCCGAAAGATAATAAATTTTTCCAATTCCGGCATTAATGATCATCTTTGCGCATATTGAACAGGGCAGGTTAGTGCAAAATACACTGGCGCCTTTCAAAGATACGCCATGATAGGCCGCCTGGATAATGGCATTTTGTTCCGCATGAATGCCGCGGCACAATTCATGCATTTTGCCGGACTCAACCCCCATTTTTTCACGCAAACACCCCACTTCAGCACAGTGGCGCACACCGGTGGGAGCTCCATTATACCCGGTTGATAGGATGCGTTTATCTTTCACGATAATCGCCCCAACGGCGCGTCTGAGACAGGTTGAACGTCTGGCAACAAGCATTGCGATATCCATGAAATAATCTTCCCAGGAAGGCCGAGGATCATCAGGTAATATCAAATTAAGGTTCTCCTTTTCCATAAATTCAGGCCGGTGCGGATAGAAAGATTAACACTTGATAATATAGGTCAAACCCTATTACCGCAAGCAAAAAAATGGCAAGGCCGAAGGTGCCTTGCCGTTCACACATACATTCACAGCTATTGCCATCTGTGTAAGGCAACAAATTTCAGGTACGGGGTTTCTTCAATAAGTTGGTTTCAGTGTTCAGGTGTCCCGCCTTCGCCCTTTAGGCTGCGGCGGGCAAGCAGGTCTCAGTTACCTCGCAAATCTTCAAGAAGTAGGGCCGCCCTCAGCGCCCGCCAGCATAAGGCAGCCACCCCTCTTCGCTAAAGCTTCGCCGCGGCAAGCTGAGGGCTGCCCTACTCGAGATCTTCGGTCTGTCATTAGTCTTCTGTTTTCTGTTTTCTGATTTCTGAACAGACCAAAAGCGGTTATTGATCGGTGTATTTTTTCAAGATCAAAGTGGCGTTGGTTCCGCCGAAACCGAAAGAATTGGTCATGGCTATGTTGACAGTCTTCTGGCGGGCAACATTGGGCACGTAGTCCAGATCGCATTCTTCCGCCGGGTTCTCATAATTAATGGTGGGCGGGATTATATCGTGGTATACACTCAAGGCACTGAAGACCGTCTCGATACCCCCGGCGCCGCCAAGTAGATGACCGGTCATCGATTTGGTGGAGCTGATCGCCAATTTATAGGCATGTTCTTTAAATACGGTTTTCACCGCCCGGGATTCATACAGATCGTTGAGTTCGGTGGACGTGCCATGGGCATTGATGTAATCCACCTGCTCAGCAGCCAGGCCGGCGTCATCTAAGGCCGCCTGCATGCAGCGCACTGCACCGTCACCATCCGGACACGGCGAAGTTATGTGGTATCCGTCACCGGTCAGGCCGTAACCTACCATCTCGGCATAGATCGGAGCTCCTCTTTCCAGTGCAATATCAAGGGCTTCCAGGATCATAATCCCGCAGCCTTCACCGATCACAAAACCGTCGCGATCCCGATCAAAAGGCCGTGAGGCTTTTTCAGGTTCATCGTTGCGGGTCGAGAGCGCTTTCATAGCATTGAAGCCGGCAACAGCGGTGGGAGAGACCACTGCCTCGGTTCCACCGGTAATCATGGCATCGACACGACCATTTTTAACCATTTCAAAGGAGTCGCCAACTGCATGGGCGCCGGCCGCACAGGCAGTCGCAAGAGATAAATTCGGCCCTCTAGCGCCAAAGTGGATGGATATCATACCCGGAGCCATATTCCCGATCATCATGGGAATAAAAAACGGGCTCACCCGTTTAGGACCTTTGGTGGCAACATTGAGAATTGTAGCTTCCATAATGCCAAGGCCGCCAAGGCCGCAGCCGGTAACCACGCCTACCCGCTTTGCATTGGAGCTGTCAATCTTCAGACCTGAATCTTCCATTGCCATACGCGTTGCTGCCATAGCATACGAAATAAACAGTTCGTTGCGTTTGGCCTCTTTTTTGGCCATGAAATCTTCGGCATTAAACGCTTTCACCTCAGCAGCGATTTGGGTCTGATACGCCGATGCGTCAAATTGCGTTATTTCAGATACGCCCGATTTGCCGGCGCAAATAGCCGACCAGGTTTCCTCGACTCCGATCCCGACCGGGGTAACCAATCCCATACCTGTAACGACGACCCGCCTATTCAAAGGACCTCCTTGTTTGAGCGGCACAATGGTGCAACTAGCCGATGCATAGAAAAGGATTAAAATTTTTAATTGGCTGCTTACTGTTGCTTGTTAATATAATCAATCGCATCCTTTACCGTGGTAATTTGTTCGGCATCTTCGTCAGAAATGTCCGTATCAAATTCCTCTTCCATGGACATAATCAACTCAACAAGATCAAGTGAATCTGCTCCCAAATCATCCACAAATGAAGCTTCAGGAACAACCTCTTCCAATTCAACACTCAGTTTTTCAGCAATGATCTTTTTTACGCTTTCCTCAACAGACATCTGATTTTCCTCCTATTCAATCATTTAAAAATTATAAATGGTCACGACAACCCATATAATCGATCGCCTTTAGGCTTAAGATTTAACTAAATTCACCCAGTGCTTAAATGATTGGGTTGGCCCGTTTGCCCGTTAGCCCGTTAGCCCGAAAAAAGGAAAAAGATAGGTTTGAACAACCGGCTAACCGGCTAACGGGTGAACCGGCTTAACCTCTGACTACATGTACATACCACCCGTGACGTGTATAACCTGACCCGTAATATAAGCCGCCTGGTCTGAAGCCAGGAATTTAATCGCATCGGCCACATCCTGAGGAGTGCCGGCTCTTTGCAGCGGAATCATACTGAGCATGGACTCCTTGACTTTGTCAGACAGTACAGCCGTCATATCAGTTTCGATAAATCCCGGTGCAACCGCGTTTACCGTTATGCCTCTGGCACCGAGCTCCTTGGCCACGGTTTTGGTCAGACCAATCATACCGGCTTTTGAGGCCACATAGTTGGCCTGCCCTGCATTACCCATCACCCCTACCACCGAGGCCAGATTGATAATCCTGCCTGAACGCTGCTTGACCATTATCTTGGAAACGGCCTTGATGCAGTTAAATGCGCTTTTAAGGTTGACGCTGATGACCGCATCCCAGTCTTCTTCTTTCATGCGCATGATAAGTCCGTCGCGTGTAATCCCGGCATTGTTAACCAGCACGTCAATCTGCCCGTATTTATCAAGAACATCCTCGATCCAGCCGGATACGGCCGAACCGTCGGCAACGTCAACCTGTTGAAAAGATGCTTCGGGGCCCAGTGCCTTTACGGCGGCTTCACCCGTTTCCGGGTTTACATCGCAAATTGCTACTCTGGCGCCTTCCTTGGCAAAGTTTTCAGCTGTAACCCGGCCGATTCCAGCGGCCCCCCCGGTAACCATCACCACTTTATTTTCGAATCGCAATTCGTCCTCCCTTTTAAACAAATAACAAATAACGAAAAAACGATAACTCCCTATTGGATTTTGACCCAATAGGGGCAAGGGTTAACGATCAAATATAATATCAGCTGCATGGTTCATGTCTTGAATGATGTTCTGATAGCTGTCCGCCAGATCTGGGTGGGATGTTTCCGCCAGAAAGGTTGATATCTGATCCGGATCAAAAACGCCGGAACCCCGTAAAATTTTTAAAATATTGTCGGATACCAGCACG
>JASFIX010000331.1:0-5409 GCA_050122435.1 Desulfobacterales bacterium | reverse complement strand
GAAGATTATGACAATTTCTGCAAGCTGGTGCAGACTTCCAAATACGTCGATATGAATGGCTGCCTGATGGTAGAGCCCTCGGATCGACCGGCTGAGACCGCGCATCTGGACCAGGTTTTTTCCAATTTTGTTTTATGTGACAAACCCTGTCTGGGGAGTTCGGTATCCCGCCAGGCGGCCATTGATTCGATTGAAATGGCCGCAATCGTTTGGGGCGGAAAAGAGAAGATTAAAGACCGACCCGTGCTGATGGGCATCATCAGTTCACTTTCACCCCTGCAATATTCCGTTGAAATGGCGGGTGCCCTGATCGAATATGCACGCCACGGTCAGGTCAGCATGGTGGCGCTTTTGATGCAGGCCGGTGCCACCGGCCCGGTGACCCTGCCCGGGCTTCTGGCGGTTCAGAATGCTGAAGTTCTTGCCGGAATCATTCTGGCGCAACTGGTGAATCCCGGAACCCCGGTTATTTACGGCACGACCTCAACCATAACCGAGATGAGAACCGGCGCGCTGGCCATCGGGGCGCCGGAGCTGTCCATTATTCAAAATGCGACCATGCAGATGGCACAATTCTATGGCCTGCCCAGCCGGGGCAGCGGCGGGCTCACCGATGGCCATTTTCCGGATATGCAGGCCGGCATCGAGTCGACCCTGGCGCTTTCCCAAACCATCATGAGTGGTGCCAATTTTATTTTACACGCCTGCGGCATTCTGGGATCTTATATTGCCATGAGTTACGAAAAGTTTCTGGCGGATGAAGAATTATGCGGGATGTTGCGACGATACTTAAAACCCCTTGAAGTGACCGATGATCGCATCGACCTGCCCACCATCAAGGAAGTCGGCGTCGGCGGCGAATATCTGACCCATGAGCGCACCTTCGAGCACTGCCGCTCCGAATTTTACCTGCCCGCTTTAATGAGCCGCATGGATTATGAATCCTGGGCGAATGCCGGCAAAAAAACCTTAAAGGACGCTGCAACGGCGCTGTTGGATAAAAGACTTGCAGATTATATAAAACCTGACATCGATTCAGATATCGAAAAGAAGCTTGCTGAATATGTAAGCAAACGCAAAGCGGAATGAAAGCGGAATGATAGATGCTAAGGAGGTGATGCGCACAAACGTTGTAGGCCTTGAATTGGGGTAGAAATGTGCCCGGCAGCCTCACCCCCAATCGCTGTTTGATTCGGGTGAATAGATAACCGGCATCAATTTCATTAAACGATATGTTAAAATAAGGAGGATTCACGATGCGCACCAGACGTTTTCTATTAATCTTTATTACTGCTACCTTTCTGATTTCCTTTGCAGCCATGAATGCCGGCGCGGAAAAAGTTTTGAAAGTGGGACTAATGGGACCATTTACCGGCCCGGCAGCCGAATCCGGTGCCAGTATTAAGAATAGCCTGCTCATGAAGCTGGAAGAGGCCGGCAACAAGGTCGGTGATTATAAGCTGGAATATATCTTTGTCGATTCTCAGAGTGATCCGGCCAAAGCGACCAGTGCTTACGTTGAGGCCATCGAGAGAAAAGGCATGCAGGTCGGTCTGGGGGGGTGGCACAGCTCGATAAGCATGGCCGTCGCCGACCTGAGCGTTAAATACAAAATCCCCCACATAGGTGCAATGGGTGCCGCCAAACCCATCAGCGATAAGGTCCGTGGCGATGCCAAGTACACTGGCTACTGGTTCAAATTCTGGTCTTATCCAGCCCTTGGTCTTGCGCTCTATTTCGATTTCATCGACTGGGCTGAAAAGAACACCGAATGGGAACCCAAAGAAAAGAAGGTGGCACTCTGTGCTGAGGAAACCGACTGGGGCCGTGACTGGGTCGTGGCTGCCAAGGAACAGCTCAAGAAACGTGGCTGGACAATCGCCGAGGAAGACTATACCCAGATTGGCCAGACCGATTTCTATCCGTTGCTGAGCAAATATAAAAATGCCGGCGTCGATCTGGTGACCATCACCAACACCGCCGCCGCATCCGTCTCCGCCTACATCAAACAAATGAGAGAAGTCGGATTAAAGGCGCTTCCCATTGTCGATGGTTTGAGCTGGGTTGGTAACTGGTATGAGCTGACCGGACGGAGTTCTGATGGGATCGTTGACATGAACGTCAAATGGACCGCCCGCTCCAAACCTTACCGGGAAAAGTTCATAGAGAAATACAACTTTAAACCGTCTGCTTCAGCCGGCGGAATCTCCTACGATGCGGCCGGTATGTTTCTAAAAGTGCTCAACCGCGCGCTTGAAAAATATGGCGAGCTGAACAGCGAAACCATTCACAAGATTACGGCCGAAGAGATGGCAACCGGCAAGCTGACCTATGGCTTTGCCGACGGTGCCATTACAATGAAGGAATACAAGTTCACACCAGAGTACTATCCGGATCCGTTGACAGATGCGAACCACTGGTTGATGCCGGTCATTCAGTACAAGGGTGGCAAGGCGAATATCATCTATCCGCTGGACTTAAAAGAAATGGACTTCATGGTACCCTAAGTCATTAACAAGCGTTAATTAATCCGGGGAAGGGGTAAATCATTGCCCCTCCCCTACACCTGATACTAATTTTTTAATTCCTGAATTTTTAATTATCTCTATTGAATCGCCTGCGGGGGCTGCCTATCGGTATTTAACAGGGCAATTTGGAAACTTTCGCATTCCTAACGGCGCTTTTGGAAAAAAGACTTGCAGATTATATACAATCTGACATAGATTCAAACATTGAAAAAAAGCTTGTCGAATATGTAAAAAATCGCAAAGTAAAATGAAGCGTAACGAATGCGGAATGCAAAGGAGGTGATAACCGCAGCAGTTGTCGATATTGAATTGGGATAGAAATGTGCCCGGCAGCCTCACCCTTTATCGCTTTTTGATTTGGGTTAATAGATGCCCGGCATTAATTCCAGTAACCAATACATTAGAAAAAAAGGAGGATTCACGATGCGCACAAAACGTTTTCTATTCATTTTTATCGCTGCAACCGTTTTGATCTCGTTTGCAGCCATGAATGCCGGCGCGGAAAAGGTATTCAAATTGGGTACCATGGGCCCCTATACCGGTCCGGCCGCTCAGTCAGGGGCTAATCAGTTGGCTGGCACAAAACAGAAAATGGAAGAGATTGGCTGGAAGATTGGCGACTACAAGATAGAGCACATCATGGTCGATAGCCAGAGCGATCCTGCCAAAGGCGCCAATGCGTTCACCGAGGCCGTGGAGAGGAAGGGCATGCAGGCGGTTGTTGGCGGCTGGCACAGCTCCGTTGCCATTGCCTGCGCGGATTTGGAGGTGAAGTATGGTATTCCACATATTACTACCGGTGCCGCTGCCTTACCTCTAACTGAGAAAATCAAAGAGGTTCCGGGATACCACCTCAAATTCTGGTCATATCCGGCCATGTCCACCGTGTTGTATTACCAGTTCTTCGAACATTTGATTAAAACAAATCAATGGGAGCTTAAAGACAAGAAAGTGGCCTTGTCTGCTGAGGAGACGGATTGGGGGCGTGACTGGGTCATCGCAGCAAAGGATAACCTCAAGAAATATGGCTGGGAGGTTGTCGCGGAGGACTATGTCCAGATCGGTCAAACCGATTTTTATCCCCTCATCTCTCGGTATAAAGATTTGGGCGTCCCGCTCGTTATGACCACCAACACGGCAGCAGCCTCTATCTCAGCCTATGTCAAGCAGATTAGAGAGGTGGGCTTGAAGGGCGTTTTTGTCGCAGACGGTCTGACCTGGATTGGGGAATGGTACAAGCTCACCGGCAGGTCATCCGATGGGTTCATGGACTTGAATGTGATCTGGACAGAAAAATCGGATCCACTGAGAAAGAAAATCAAGAAAAACTTTGGTTTTGATCCTACTCCCTCGGCATGCGGCCTCGCTTACGATGCGGCCGGGCTCTTTATTAAGATAGCCGAGAGGGCCATTGAAAAGCACGGGGAGCTGACCAGCAAGACACTCCTTAAGGTCATCAAGGACGAGGTGATGACCGGCAAGCTGACTTACGGCTGGGATGACGGTGGAGTGATCATGAAAGAATACAAATACACACCGGAGACCTATCCGGATCCCCAGACCGATGCTGAGCACTGGTTCATGCCGGTGGTTCAATTCAAAAGCGGAAAGCAGTTTGCGGTCTTTCCGGAATCGGTCAAAATGAAGGAATTTGAACTCAAGTAGTGTTTTCGTGTGTCAACCATGGGGGGTGGGCACCGGCGATGTCCGTGGCCCCTCCCCTTATTCTTTCTTTCTGAAATCTGGTGGTAAACTATGAAGAACAATTCTGTCATCCATACAGAGGATTTGACGAAACGATTTGGCGGACTCGTCGCGGTCAATAGAGTCTCCATGAGCGTTGAAGAGGGTGAGATCATGGGACTTATCGGGCCCAACGGCGCCGGCAAGACCACCCTGCTAAACGCTATTGCCGGCCTGGATAGTGCAACTTCTGGCTCGGTTCATTTTTTGGGCGAGGAAACCACGACCTGCTCACCTGAAGAGATGTGCCACAAGGGTCTGTCCCGAACCTTCCAGATCCCCCGGCCGTTTCCCAAATTATCTGTTCTCGATAACGTGATGGTGGCCGCGGTTTTTGGCAATTATCCCAGGCTGAAGGATCCGGTCAACCATGCCCGCGAGCAGCTCAACTTTGTCGAGTTTGGGTTGCCTGAAGATACGATATCCGAGCAGTTGAATACGGTCCAGTTAAAAAGGCTGGACCTGGCCCGGGCGTTGGCGAGCCAACCCAAAGTGTTGCTGCTCGATGAGTTGGCCAGCGGTCTGACGGAACGCGAGCTGGAGCCCTTGATGAAAATCATTCTGAAGATACGCGATCAAGGCATCACCATCCTTATGGTAGAGCACATCATGGATGTGATCATGGGATTGTGCGAACGGTTGGCGGTGATCAATTTCGGCAACAAAATTGCCGAAGGCCCGACAAAAGAGGTATCCCAGGATCCAAAGGTGGTTGAAGCCTATCTTGGGGTTGAAGACGAAGACTAAAACCAGTGGAGGGAAAAGTGTTATTAGAATTAAAGAGTCTCGATTCAGGATATGGCTTTTTGCAGGTGCTGTGGGACGTTTCTCTTTCTGTCGATGAGGGAGAATTTGTGGCCCTGATCGGACCCAACGGGGCTGGAAAATCGACGACCCTCAAGACCATAGCAGGGCTGGTCGCGCCCCAGGGGGGTGAAATACTCTATGAAGGGGATGAAATCGGCGGAATGGAGGGCCACCTGGTCTGCCGCAAGGGGATCGCCTTTATTTCCGAGGAACTGAATCTCTTTGTGAACATGACCGTTAAAGAGAATTTGGAGATGGGGGCATTTACGATCGATGATCCTGCCAAGCAGGCGGAAAATTTAAAATTTGTATATGAGCTTTTTCCGCGGCT
>JASFIX010000330.1:0-5411 GCA_050122435.1 Desulfobacterales bacterium | reverse complement strand
CTGGCCGGCGGCAATGGAAATACGTCATGGGTCGATCAAGGTCCGGTTGAAAGATATCAGCCTGGGGGGGGCATTTGTCATCTGCCGGGAGTCGATACCGCTTAATGAACAATTTCGGCTCTATCTTGAGGTACCCGACGAGGATACATTTGCATTAAACGCTGAAGTGGTATGGTCAAACATGAATGTGCCAGAAGAAAAAGTGATTCATCGGGGGATGGGAATCAAATTCGTCCAAAACACAGATGCCGCTCGCAAAAGACTTGAGAAAGCCATCTCCAGCCACTTACGGAAAGCCAAACTCACCGCTGTTTGAATCCGAAAAAATGACGCAGCACCTGAAAACCTTTTCTAAAGATGAGCTTATCATCGTCAACAATGTCGTGTCCATGGCGGAAGAGCTCGTCAGTAACCACTACAAGATGTCAGCCAGCGAATGGCTGCGGCCCAAATATGATGTCAAAACCCTGGTCGATCTTGCTCCCGGGGAAATTGTGGACGGCCCCTTCGCGCAGATTGTTCGTTACGAAGGCCAGTTCAAGGATACGCCCTTGGGCACCGGTGTTTTCGACTTTTATAAAATATGTCTGCAGGACCATGCGATTCATGCCACACTGGAAAAAGTGGAGGACATGCAGCTTTTTCCATTCTGTCTCTATATTGTCACACACGAATTGATCCACATCGTGCGCTTCAGCAAATTTCTGCAGCGCTTTGATGCCAGTCCCAGCGAAAAATTGTCTGAAGAAAAACGGGTCCATGAAAGCACCCATCAAATTTTACATCCGGTTCAGGTTTCAGGAATGGTAGCGGTGCTTGATTTTTATGACAAATGGCGACAGCCCCTTGAAGGCATGCGCAATAGCTGATTACAAATACGTGTGATTCACATTCAAAATCGGTTCGGCCTATTGACTTTACGACGAACACGCATCTATAATTAATAGAATAATGGAGGTTGCGGGTAATGCCGATATACGAGTACGAATGTACAAAATGCGGTAAGATCGAGGAAATTTTTCAGAAATTTTCGGACAAGCCGCTGGTCAAATGCAAGCATTGTTCTGGAAAGCTTCACAAGCTGATTTCACACAGCAGCTTCCATCTGAAGGGCACCGGATGGTACGTTACCGATTATGCCAACAAGTCAAGGCCCAAAAGCGCCGCTGCGAAGAAAACGGGTCAATCGAAATCATCCGATAGCTCCGACAGCTCAAATTCATCCACCAAAAAGAAGGCCACCCAAAAAGCTTCAGAAAACTCCGCTTCTTAACCCACCCCGGTGGATTCAAAACTATTTTTTATAAATTTTTTAAAAAAACCAAAAAAATTGGGACACGACCTCTTTACAAACAAAAAAGTGTGATTATTATCTCTCAGAAATTCAACACAACCTATTCAAATCCTTTAAAAATTTGTTTCAATTTTGAGTACACAACTTGCTGGAAAGGAGGTGGAATTTCAGCCCCGGAACAGAGAGGGGAGCGCGTTTGATTTGTACAAAAATCTTAAAAACTTCGATATATATTTGACAATATTCGAAAAGGAGAGCTTAAACCATGAAACTCAGACCATTGCAGGATCGAATTTTAGTGCAACGTGTAGAAGAAGAGGAAAAAACCAAAGGAGGTATTATTATACCGGATACCGCTAAAGAAAAACCGGCCGAAGGCAAGGTCACTGCTGTGGGAAAGGGCAAGGTTGATGAAAATGGCAAACCCATTCCCATGGAGGTCAAAAAAGGTGATCGCATTCTATTTGGTAAATACTCCGGCACCGAGATAAAAATCGAAGGTGAAGAATATTTAATTATGCGTGAGGACGACGTACTCGGCATTATTGGATAAAAAATAAAATTTCAGCAAATGATGGAGGTTAAATAAAGATGACTGCTAAACTGATTAAGTACGATATGAAGGCCCGCGAATTAATGCTTAACGGCGTCAGGACGCTCGCGGACGCTGTGGTTGTTACGCTGGGGCCTAAGGGTCGCAATGTAGTTCTTGACAAATCCTGGGGTTCTCCGACGGTCACCAAAGACGGTGTCACGGTCGCCAAAGAAATCGAACTGGATGATAAATTTGAAAATATGGGCGCCCAAATGGTAAAGGAAGTTGCCAGTAAAACAAGCGATATGGCTGGTGACGGCACGACCACGGCCACGGTGCTGGCGCGCTCAATCTACGAGGAAGGCCAGAAACTGGTTGCCGCCGGCAACAACCCCATGTCCATCAAAAGGGGCGTCGATGCGGCGGTGGAAATTGCAGTAAAGGAACTTCAGAAACTGAGCAAAACAACCAAAGATCAGCGCGAAATTGCACAGGTCGGCACCATTTCAGCCAACAATGATGAAACCATCGGAAACATCATTGCCGAAGCCATGAACAAAGTCGGCAAAGAAGGTGTCATCACGGTTGAAGAGGCCAAGAGCATGGAAACCACTTTGGAGGTGGTTGAAGGAATGCAATTCGACCGGGGTTACCTATCACCCTATTTTGTAACCGATCCCGAGAAAATGGTTGCTTCCTTGGAAGATCCTTATATTTTAATCCATGAGAAGAAAATCAGCAATATGAAAGACCTGCTGCCGGTCCTCGAGCAGGTTGCCAAAATGGGCAAACCCCTTATGATTATTGCAGAGGACGTTGACGGCGAAGCTCTGGCGACTCTGGTTGTAAATAAATTGCGGGGTACGCTGCAGGTTGCGGCCGTAAAGGCTCCCGGCTTCGGCGACAGGCGCAAAGCCATGCTGGAAGACATCGCCATCTTAACCGGCGGCCAGGTCGTATCTGAAGATTTAGGCATCAAGCTCGAAAATTTGGCTGTTTCGGATCTGGGAAGTGCCAAAAGAATTTCCATCGATAAAGACAATACGACCATCGTTGACGGCGCCGGTTCCCGTTCGGCACTCGAAGGCCGGGTCAAGCAGATTCGGGCCCAAATCGATGAAACCACTTCTGACTACGATCGTGAAAAACTCCAGGAGCGTCTGGCCAAGCTCATCGGCGGTGTTGCGGTCATTAACGTGGGCGCAGCAACCGAAACCGAAATGAAAGAGAAAAAGGCCCGGGTTGAAGACGCCTTAAACGCAACCCGTGCCGCCGTTGAAGAAGGAATCGTTCCGGGCGGCGGTGTTGCTCTGGTCCGTTGTCTGGATGCACTGTCAAAGATGAAGATCAAAGCCGATCAGAAGCTGGGCGTTAAGGTGATTATGCGCGCCATTGAAGAGCCGCTGCGCCAGATTGCCAACAATGCCGGCTTGGAAGGCTCGGTGGTCATTGACAAAGTTAAAAGCTCACAGGGGTCTTCCGGTTACAACGCCGATACAGACACCTACGAGGACTTGATGAAGGCCGGTGTGATCGACCCGACCAAGGTGGTACGCCTGGCCCTGCAAAATGCAGCCAGTGTGGCCTCTTTAATGCTGACCACCCAGGCGATGGTTGCCGAAAAGCCCGAAGAAAAAGCGGAGATGCCGATGCCCGGTGGCGGCGCTCCCGGAATGGGCGGAATGGGCGGAATGGGCGGAATGATGTAAGCGCCTATTTACCGATTCAACTGCAAAAAGCCCCCAAGGCACGTGGTCATGCCTTGGGGGCTTTTCTTTTTGGACGTTATTATGCCAAACGCTCCAAACTTGACAAATCAGCCATAAACATGTAAACTTATTATAAATAAATTTATCTATAAATAACTGTAAACTTGAAACGAAGTGGGGCTTCTGATGAATTTTAGAATAATTTTTAGAATCAACATGTGGTTCGCGATCTTGATCACAGCGCTTTTGGTAATGCCGTTTTCGTTGGCAGCCGCCGAAAACGGAAAAGTAATTGAACACGAAACCGGGTTTTACTACACCGTACAGAAAGGCGACACCCTCTGGGATCTTAGCCGTAAATTTTCTGATTCAGCCTGGTTATGGCCGGAGATGTGGCAGGAAAACAGTCAAATTGCCAATCCCCATCGTATTTACCCGGGTGAGCGCATCCGTCTGTTACGTCGAGCCGGCTTTCAAAAAATCAGTCAAAAGAAAACGGCGGTCGCGCCACCGACCCTGGAAAATCTCATCCACTATGATTATAGCGCCCTTGATCGTGTCGGTTTTATCCGCAAGCAACCGGTGGCACCACACGGTACGATTTTTAAGGTGCAGGAAATCAAAGAAATGATCAGTAAGGATGACATTGTCTATATCCGCCCGGAAGGTGATTCTGAAATGGTAACCGGCAAGCGCTACACCATCTATCGGACGTTAAAGCCGATCAGGGATCGATTCAACAACGATTACATCGGCATTCAGCATCTGCTGACCGGTGTGGTCGAAATTACTCAGGTTCAGCCAAACTATGTCATCGGAACCGTAATCGAATCTTACCGTCCAATTAATCTTGAAGACAAGTTAATGCCCTATTACCGGCGCATACCGGAGATCATTGTAAAAGAGAGCCCCAAGGGCTTGGAGGGTAAAATCATTGAAGCCGAAGATCACAACAGAATCATCGGCGACCAGATGATCGCCTTTATTGATAAGGGCAGAAATGATGGCGTGCATCCCGGACAATTTTACAATGTATACCATCAGACATCAGAACACCTGAGTCCCAAAAAACGGAGCAAAGTAACGCTGCTACCGATCGATATTGCTGAACTGCTGGTCGTTCACACCGAAAACACAACCGCCACGGTGATCATAACCAAGGCCGATAGAGAATTTGAAGCAGGCTCAAGAGTCCGCTCACCTAATCCGTAATTGCACCTATAGTGGTTGTCAAAAAAACGTTCCGGTATTCGAACGTTTTTTTCTACAACCACTTATGCCGCGTTTCCTTAATTCGGAACAAAATTATGAAAAGCGGTATAAAACATTGACAGCATCTAAAAAAGCGTCTTGCAGCTAAATATGCAAGACGCTTTTTCAATTCTGAAAATGATCCCGGCACAAGTCCATCCGTTGGCCGGTTGGTGCTATTCGCTAAGCTCCAGCCAGTAGGCGATGCCGGTTTTAGCCGGCTTTTCGGTGATCTCAATAATACCACCGCCGGAGGAGCTCATATATTTTTTCTCTCTTTCCTCGTCTAGTTTGATGATGGCCGGCGGTTGAATAAGACCCGTCAGCTTTAAACCGGATGGCGGTACTTTAACCGTATCTCCATCGATTTCGACTTCGACCAAATCATTCTCATCAACGACACCATCATCATTAATGTCAAACTGAATGGAACCGATCGAACCGCCGGTGAAGGCATTGAGTTCCATAAAAACAGACTCGCCCCCCGAACTGCATCGGCTTTGTTCGGGAATAAAGCCGATGGCGATCAAAATACCATCTCTCAAAATGACGTCGCCTATGACCCGCTCGCCGGGATAAATGTTTAGATCCAGGTACCAGCCGGCGTTATTGATGTTTTCGT
>JASFIX010000329.1:0-5439 GCA_050122435.1 Desulfobacterales bacterium | reverse complement strand
GGTCAGGCCGATGGCACGACCTGCTTCTCCCTTACAGGCCAGCGGGTAGCCGTCCAGGGCGGTGGCGGCGGATGCGGCTGTTCCGGGAATGTTGATCAGAATGGAGGCGTATGAACCACCGTAGGTACCCCCCACATAAATGGCCAGCAGGCAGAGCATGGCAGTGGCCGTATCCATGCCATAGGTCAGCGCTGTCAAAAGGGCCACGCCCAGGGTGGATGTCAATCCCGGCATAGCACCGAACATAATCCCCAGCATTACCGAGGAAAGTAAAATGAGTATATTCAACGGGTCCGATGCAAGGTGGAGTACAATCTGGAAATAAGCCCCGATTCTTTCGAGAAGCATCATGGAAACCGATTCTCCCTGTCTCTGACCTTGATGAAGTAGATTAAAATTCGAAGTACCAGATGGCGTCCAGAATTGCGACGACCAATCCTTCTGACGGCATTGGCACCAATAGAAAATATTTAAAAATCAAACCAACAGTAAAAGGCGCCACAAGGGCGATAATCAAACCGGTTCGATATTTCTTGCGTAATTGAGGGCTGTGGCGAATCAGTCGCCAGGCATAAAAACAGTAGCCAAGGATAAAACCCAGGGTCAGGATGTCTTTTGCAAATGGCAGAACCCGGCCGATCAACCCGTCTAAACCCAGAGTGAAGAAAAAAATAAAAAAGACAGTACCCGCCAGGTAGAAAAAAAAGAGCTTCTTTAAAAGCACCGCCTCACCGAAATAGAACATCGTAATAAACACGCTTAAAAACAGAACGGCACTCAGGAAAAAATCGATTCGCGGGATGTTCAGGTAAACAAATGACAAAAAAAGGACGGCGATTGCATAAAAGCGCAAAATGGGCACCGTATTTAAAAATTGAAGCAGGTTTTTACTCAACAACCATTGCAGGGTGTCGTTAAATGCTTTCACTCCGATGGTTTTCAACGCGGTTCTAAAGAGCAATAGACCCAGCAGCATGATCATCGTGCCGATGAATAGCGGGAATAGGGCCGGGGAGACGAACCAGACATTTTGCACCCCTCCCCAGCTGTCTTTCATGGGCATTTTAGTCGCCTGCCAGACAATCCAGGCGCCGAACAAAAAGATGATAATTCCAGAATACGCATCAGCCTTTCGGAGCTTTTCTTTTTCGATCATGATGGACGGTCCTCAATTATTCGGTTAACGCAAAATGGCAAATGGTAACCGTGAGAGCCAGGCTTCTTTCGATTCCTGGCTCTCACGGTTTGAAGGTTTACGGTTTGGGAATACCCAGTTTATCCGGGTTGACGGTGGCAGCCTTCAGCTCCCACAGCGTCCAGGCAAAATTGGATTGGAGTGCATCAAAAACCTTTCTTGATTCCGCCCCGGTTTTGCCCGACAGCAGGTAGTAATTTTCTTTGGCCCAGCTTTTCACTTTTTCAGTGGCCATGGCTTTTTTAAAGGCATCCACCAGCACGGCTTTCCGCTCTTCCGGTACGTCGGCCGGCACCGCAAATCCGATGGCCTGTGAAATCGGCAGATATTTTGACAGACCGGGATATGAGTCAAAAGATGATGGGATCGTGCCCAATCCTTCGACTTCGAATGGCTGCGGAATCAACATGGCCAGCGCGCGCAGCTTGCCGCCACGCAGCAATTGCTGTTGTTCGGCCAGGGAGGTGACGACCACGGACACTTCGCCGGCCATGGCCGCGTTCTGGCTGGGAGCCGAACCCTTATAGGGAATGAAGTTGAAGTCGGCTCCGGAGCCGTTTTCCACCGCCAGCAGGTTCAAGTGGTGGATGGAGCCGGCACCGCTAGCCGCTGCCTTAATGCTATTGGGGCTTTTCTTGGCGGCTTCAATCAGGTCTTTAAGGGTTTTGTATGGGGTGTCCGGAGTAACGGAAATCACATCCGGTGATCCGCCGACAATAAAGACATCCCAAACATTAAAATTTTTGTCCCAGCCACCCTGGACACCGGCCGTGACATTGGATTCAGACAGACCCGTTAAGGTGTAACCATCATGGGGCCTGGAAAATCCATACATCATGCCGACCGAACCGGCGACGCCACCGGTTTTATTGATCACGTTGATATTGACCCCTAAAAATTTTTGCATTTCAGCGGCGATAATCCGGTTGCAGGTATCGGTTCCACCACCCGCACCCCATACAACCACCGAGGTAATGTCCCGTTTGGGGAAATCAGCGGCGTAAGCGCCAGTGACCATGGCCAGGATTAAAACCAGACCGATAAATAGTACCTTTCTCATTGCCTTATCCTCCTTAGTTAGATGTTATGGTGTCCCTTTTTATGGACCATCCGTTGTTTGGCAGCCTGCTGCACGATTTAATTATTCGATCACTGATTTCGGAAAAGATTAAGTTTCAGACTAAACCAAACGCCCTTAAAATATGCTTTTTGGTATCCCTCCTTTCTTGCTGGTGCCGGTGATTTCGTTGCCAAACCAGCGTTTGCTGGTTGTTTGTGTTGAACATCCTTAAGTGCTGTTGCTTTTCATTTTCAAATCCTTCTCCATACCGCATTATCAAAGCATTCCACGTTCAGCCGCGCCAGCCAGCCGTATTAAAATGATCCGATACAAATGTACCCGGCTTTACCAAACCATCGCAGTAATCCAGATCAGTATCATCCAATTCCAGGTCAGCTGATGAAAGCAGATCATTTAGCTGCGCCAGGGTTCGCGGACCGATGATAGCGGCCGTTACCCCCGGCTGATGGAGCACCCAGGCCACCGCCAGCTGGGGCAGGGTGCATCCTTTTTGATCCGCTCTTTTGGTCAGTTGTCGAGCCACCTCTATGCCCTGCGGGGTGATGCGTTCGGCATAGATCGATTTAAATGCACCGCGGCTGCCCGGCGGAAGGTCAGCGGCATCCTGGTATCTGCCGGCCAAAACGCCCTGAGCCAACGGTGACCAGGAGATGATACCCATGTCATAGGCCTTACACATGGGCACGATCTCATTTTCAACCCGGCGATCGAGCAAATTATAGGGTGGTTGTTCACAGACAAATTTGGGATAATGATGTTTATCGGCGATCCACCAGGCCTCCACCGCCCGCCAGGGCGGATGGGTGGAGCACCCGATGTGGCGAACCTTACCCTGCTTCACCAACAGATCCAGGGCTGCCAGCGATTCTTCCTGGGGCACGCTGAAATCGGTGCGATGCAGAAAATAAATATCGATCCAGTCGGTTTTTAGGCGCTTTAAGGTGTTTTCACAGGCCGCTAAAATGTGATGTTTTGAATTTCCGGCATCATTGGGGCCATTGCCGGTCGGTAGAAATGCTTTCGAAGTGACAATCACGTCTTTTCTTTTGCCGTTTTCGGCCAGGGCTTCGCCGATGATGCTTTCGCTTTCGCCATCAGCATAAACATCCGCACAGTCCAAAAGATTGATACCGGTATCCAGGGCCGTATTGATGATTCTAAAAGACTCGGCCTTATCGGTTGGATTCCCGAAATTCATGGTGCCCAGGGCCAGTTTGGAGATTTTCAGGCCGGATCGTCCCAGCCGGCGGTATTCCATCTTTATATCCTCCAGGGCATGCGTTTCGAGTTAAAATGACGGCCGGATAATTTTGCCGTTGTCCATTTCCTGCGCTTCCTTTTCAATCTCCTGTTTCAGGTGCGCAATGGTCTTGTTTAAATGCAGGCGCATCAGCTCTTCAGCTGCAACCGGGTCCCTGTCACCGATGGCTTTTATTACGGCCAGATGTTCTTCGATGGTTTCATTGGGCGGTCTCACCAATCCTTCAGTAGACAGGTACTGATAACTGGCAGTAATGAAGTTGTAAGTTTGAAGGATGCTTTTTAAAAATTCCTTGGCGCCGATTTCGGTTATAAAGTTATGAAACCGTCGGTCTTCTTTGGCATAAGCTCTAAAATCAGTAATATTTGCGGATTTTGTAAAGGGTCTGAAAAACTCTTTGAGGATCTCAACCTGCTTGTCGGTGATGTTGGTAGCTGCCCGTTTGGCTGCCAGACCTTCCAAGACTTCACGCAGTTCAAATATGCTGACCATCTCCTGTTTGGAAAATAACCGCACGAAATAGCCGCGGCGGGGTTTGGACTCTACCAATTTCTCGTGTTCTAAAAATTTAAGGGCACTGACCAGGGGGGTGCGGCTGATACCGAGTTCCTGGGCGAGTTTTTCCTGGGGGATTTTTTCTCCAGGCAAGAGCTGGCGCTCGGTGATCATGGTCTTAACGATTTCATAGGCTTTTTGATCTAGATTTTCGTGCTCTGCGCCTAGATTTTTCATCCGCGAATCCTTTCACAGGCTTGGGGTGAAAATCATGTTTCATATTCAAAGGGTGAGAGGATCGAAAAAGTGAACATTAAATTTTGAATTTTGCATACAAAATGCAATACAGATAAAGGGTCTTATTGTCAAGAAGTTTTTTTATTTAAATATTTTATATTAATTTAAATAGATACGGGATGTTGGCAAGAATTTTTCGCACGCCAAATGCGTATTTGACAAAATGTTATGATTGAAACGAGGCTAAAGGTAAGGTTTTATTCTGGGGTGTCGGTCAATGGTATGCTGGAATCGGTAGAATTTTGCAAAGGATATTAAACCCAGTTTATGACCACAAGTAAAATCGGCAATACAATAACCAGCAATGCGGTTGTAAAAAACCAGCATGAATTGGCCAGATCCAGATCCAGATCATAAATCGATGGGGGAATCAAGGCGGTGAACGCTACCGGCATACAGGATAGAATCATGACGACTTTCAGGGGCAGTCCCTCATCGATTTCTGCGTAACCAATCATATATGCCAAAGAGGTTGCCAGTATGGGAATGAAAATGAATTTTATGATGGAAAGCGCCACACATTCCCGCAGATAGTCACGAACCCGTCTAAATCTTAACGCTAGGCCGATTGACGTCAGCAGCATGATGGTCATCAATGGCACAAAAACAGTAATGATGGTTTGGTAGAATTCGGGTCGCTCGACGCCGCTGAAATTCAGCAAACCGCCGATAATAATACTGGACAGGGCCACAAGGATGAACGGATCGCGGGCTAAGTTTTTAAGGTGATCTCTGGTGTTTTCCTCTCTGGTACTGCTACTGTAATATTTGGCAACCGGAAACCCGATCGCATAATACGAGAGTTCCTCAAATAATTTATATATCAGAACCAGGGCAAATCCCTTTTCACCCAAAAAAACGAAGCAGACCAAAGCACCGATTGATCCAATATTGGTAAAGGCACCACAACCATACAGAGCGCCGGTCTTTTGCGGGCTCGATTTAAACATGCGGGCAACCCCCAGCGCTATCACGCCACCGGCCAGAAGGGCAAAAAGTCCAATAAACGGCAGGGCAACCAAGGTAGCATTCTTTAAGCTCACCGCCCAGATCGCACCGACGACGGCAATCGGATTAATAAACAGCAAGGCGATACGCTGAAGCAGTATG
>JASFIX010000328.1:0-5439 GCA_050122435.1 Desulfobacterales bacterium | reverse complement strand
TTTTTCTTCCAGAGTTTCAATATTATTGATGATAAGCCGGCTAATCGGATAAAAGGCCTGACTTGTCTTTCGTTCTGAAATCTCAAAAATTGATGTTTCGGCAAAATCAATGATATCATCGACATTTCCGCGGACATCATAACACCGTTTAGTAATGGCATTGGCTTTTTCGATCAGGCGCCTTAAGGAGGCCTTGTCGGCAACGATCTTGGCATAATGCTGCGCATTGACAGCTACCGGGACTGCATCAACAAGTCGTGCCAGGTAACTGGCACCGCCAACTGCGTCGAGATGACCTTTTTCTTTTAGATTGTTGGCCAGTGTGACCAGATCAACGGGTTCACCCCGATCAAACAAGTCCATAATGGAGGCAAATATTTTTTGATGTGCGGTTCGATAAAAATCGGCGGTTGAAAGAATTTCGATAACATCCAGCAACGTATTGTTATCGACAAGGATGGCGCTAAGCAGGGATTCTTCCGCCTCTATGCTTTGTGGGGGCAGATGGTAAAGTGATGGATCTTTTTGGCTTTGCAACTGTTGATCTGCCATAGGTTCCAATCGGCACAATGGGTTGGCAATGGGCTATACACGGTTGAATTGACAAACCATGTTAGCTTCTAAAATACACACTCCGGTATCAAATGTAAACTACAAGTTTGGGCTTCATCCCAATTGGAACGCTGAAATGTTGGGATACCCTATATTTTCATTTAGTTGTGGAAAACTCGAGACGGTAACTTATTCCGGGACAATTTCAACGGTAATTTCAGGCTCCACCTCTTTGTATACCCGGATAGGGACACGATACGAACCGGTCGCCTTGATGGGTTCTTTTAGCAGAACCATCCGTTTTTCAACGACAATATCCTGGTTAGCCAGCGTATCGACGATATCGCGTGCTGAAACGGATCCGTACAGGCGATCTTCTTCGCTAACTTTAGCAGCGATTGTACAGACCACCCCTTCGAGCCTCTGGGCCATTTCTTCGGCCAATTTGCGCTCTTTTGCGATCTGTACTTCAAATTTAGCACTTTCCTGCTCGAGCATCTTGCGATTTTGAGGTGTTGCGATTACGGCCTTATTTTGAGGCAGGAGGTAATTGCGGGCATATCCATCTGCCACGCGAACTTCTGTGCCGATGATACCGAGGGAATTAATCGTTTCTTTCAAAATGACTTTCATAGGTTAGCCTCCAAGTCAGATAATCGGTTGTTGATTGATCAATGCAAGTCTAAGGATCCGACATAGGGCAGCAAAGCAATGGTTCGTGCGCGTTTGATGGCATGCGTCAGCGTACGTTGATGCTTTGCGCAACAACCCGATATCCGTCTGGGAATAATTTTTCCGCGTTCGGTAATAAAGTATTTCAGGGATTTGGGATCTTTGTAATTAATTACCAGACTTGTATCTGCACAAAAACGGCAAACTTTACGCCGATGATAGATGCGTTTTTTTCTTTTAGGCTTTCGGTTTGTATGACGGGTATTGGCAACCATTTTATTTTTTCTCCTCTTCGGTTTCTACCAGAGTGTCTTCGCTTTCGCCGATCTCAGGTTCTGGGGTCGGTGTTTCTTTAGAATCGGTTTGTGCTTCAGCCGGTTCCTCCGAAGAAACCGGTGCGGCAACAGTCTCAGCTTGCACTTCAGCCGGTTCTTCCGAAGAAACCTGTTCTGCGGCAATCTGAGCTTGTTCCTTAGCCTTCTCGGCATCGCTTTGAGTTGCAGCGATTTCTTCTTTGATTTTTTCGATATCCGCAGCTTTATCGAGCAAGACCGTCATATATTTCAGTACACGGTCATCAATACGAAAAAACCGTTCAATTTCGTTTACCATCGCCCCGGTTCCACAGAAGTCGAATCGGATGTAATGGCCGCGATCTCTCTTTTTTATTTCATAGGCAAGTTTTCGGTTACCCCATTCATCGGTTAATGCCAGGTATCCGTCTCCCTGGTTTATAACATCGGCGACCCGCTGCAATACCGGGTCTCTTTGTTCAGGGGATAAATCCGGATCCGTAATGATAATTGTTTCGTACCGTCTCATAAAACCTCCTTATGGCTAATAAAGCCCTGTTTTCATCCAGAGCAAGGAATGTAATGCTGATATTTGGCATTGAAATCAAAAACTAACTAACTAACATTGATAAAAATAAAGTGTCAAGACGAATTTCAAATAAAAATTAAAAAAGCTTTCAGGCATTAACACCCGAAAGCTTTTTGGGTTTTGGTGGGCCACATAGGAATCGAACCTATAACCTACTGATTAAGAGTCAGGTGCTCTGCCTAGTTGAGCTAGTGGCCCTCGGAGTCGCTTAGAAGTGGTTTCAAAACCCCATCTAAGGCCCAATGGCTGCGTTGCAGGCCTCCGGTAAATGCTCACATACTCATGTATGCTGAGAACAACGACTTTTCCGATCGGCCTGACGCTTGATGCATCCATTAATCTATTTAAAATAGACATGTAATCCCGCTTTGCGGGACCCTTGAACCTGATCTGAGGTTTTGAAACCACTTATAGATCAATGATCGGAAAATTTTGGTAACAAGTTTGTCGGCGGATGTCAATTTTTTTTTGGCATAACGCTGGGTGCCATTTTATTTTGATCTACGACGCAAAATTCAAATAACCAATAACTGATCACAAATAGCCAAAGGCCGCCAAGCGGTCTTTTACTTCCGCCAGGGAGGCCGTTCCCTTTTACGTTTTTGCTTTTTGATCCGCTTATTTTTACCTTTCCAATCCCGATCCTTTTTTTTCGATTTCCCACCGAAATTCTGTTGACCGCCGGCGCTATCCAAATCGACCAGAAAGCTGCCCGCGGCTTCAGTTTGTTTGATACTATTGTTTTGCACCTGTTTTAATTTTTCGGGCTTTTCCTTCGGCAAAGCCGGGCCGGTAAAACAGTCCGGCGGTATGCTGTCCGCCAGAAAAAGCAACCCGCCCGCCTGATAAAACCTGACGCCATAATCAATGGACTTTTGCACATGAACCGTGAGAACTATCGGTTCCGGGTCACTTCGTTTTCCCATTCTTTCAGCCAAATCCCGATTGGGGGATAAAACGACCTGATGATACCTGCTCGGGAAAATGCCTTTGTCCTTCACAAAGGGGTGGGCTTTTCTACGGATACAGGTGTATAAAAGCTTAGGTAGATCACGGGCTGTGTCATGCGGGGGGAGGTGGCCTCTATGTTTTGCACGGATGCGGTTGCCGACAATCTCAAAAGGCGGATTCATGGTGCTGTATAGGATTTCATTCAAATGGGATCGACGCACATGCCTGAATCCTTTTTCTTCGTTGAGCGCCTTTAATAATTCCTTGATACGAATATAACCTTCCGAATCGATAACCAGCCCGAATTCATCCGGCCGGCGTTCAAGGATATAAGCAACGAATTTGGCCAGGGCCTTGACCGATTTTGTCTTCTTCATTTGTCTAATCGGCTTGCGAGCCTTATCTCTGACTCAATGGTTTAATTTCAACACCGCAAAGGATACGCACGCATACATTGGTTTAGCGCGTTGTTCTGTTTAGCCCGTTGAGCCCGTTGGACCGTTAAGAGAAATCAGGCATTTTCCAATTTTGATCGGCTCAATCGGCTAAACGGGCTTAACCGGCTAAACCCGGTTTTCCGACCTGCTTGACCTTGTTTCGGCTATCTGATATTTTGCATAAACATTAGAAATGTCAACCATTTTTCAAATGAAAGGATCGCATACCAATGAATCTGTCGACTTCACTTGAATTGTTAAATCGCGCTGTGAATTTAATCCCCGGTGGCGTCAACAGCCCTGTGCGGGCCTGTAAGTCGGTCGGAGCCGAACCCGTTTTCATCGATCGCGCCGAAGGCTGTCTGATTTTCGATGCGGATGGCAATCGCTATATTGATTACATCGGCTCCTGGGGCCCCCTGATCCTCGGGCACCGTCATCCGGCGGTCATCGACGCCATCGTATCTGTGCTGGAACGTGGAACAAGCTTTGGGGCACCGATCGATCTGGAAGTGCAGCTGGCGGAAAAGGTGGTCGAGGCGGTGCCATCCGTTGAAATGGTTCGCATGGTGAATTCAGGGACCGAAGCGACCATGAGTGCAGTGCGACTGGCGCGAGGGGTAACCCAGCGGGATGTCGTTATAAAATTTGATGGTTGTTATCATGGACATGCGGATACGCTGCTGGTGGCGGCCGGCTCCGGCGTAGCCACACTAGGCATTCCCGGCAGTCCGGGAGTACCTGATTCGATTGCCCGGCACACGTTGTCGCTGCCTTTCAATGATACTGATTGCCTTAAAGAGGTGATGGAAAAACAGGGAGATTCAGTGGCCTGTATCATCGTCGAACCGATTGCCGGCAATATGGGCTTGGTGCCCCCGCAAAAAGATTTTTTGGAGACGCTCAGGGCGCTGGCCGACCGATTCGGCTCCATCCTTATTTATGATGAAGTCATGACCGGTTTTCGCGTCGGCTATGGCGGCGCTCAGGCCCTGTTCGGCGTTTATCCGGATCTGACCTGCTTTGGTAAAATCATTGGAGGCGGATTGCCGGTGGGTGCCTATGGCGGCAAACTTGATCTGATGTCCAACGTGGCACCCAAGGGATCTGTCTATCAAGCGGGAACGCTTTCCGGCAATCCGGTGGCTATGGCGGCCGGCATTGCAACCCTTGAGCAACTCCAAAAAGACGGCTTTTATGAAGCCCTGGATAAAAAAGCAGACCGCCTTTTATCAGGGCTTGAACAGGCCGCCCAAAAAGCGTCCATACCGGTACAGGCAGAGCGCGTCGGTTCCATGCTGGGTTTCTTTTTCAACGATAAAGAAGTAAAAAATTTTGATGATGCCAAAACCTGTAATCTGGATAGATTCTCTGCATTTTACAACGGGCTGCGCCAAAGGGGCATCTATGTTGCTCCGTCTCAGTTCGAAGCCCTGTTTGTCTCCATCGCTCACGATACCGAGCATATTGATATGACAATCCAGGCCGCGGAGGAAGTACTGGGGCAACTCAAATAGTCAAATTAGCAGTGTCCCTGATTCCGGTAACCCTGGAGTAATGGAGTATAGGAGTATTGGAGTGATGGGATGAATCCAATACTCCAGCACTCCAATCTGGCCTTCGTAGCCGAAGCTACTTCGGTGGAGTAGGCCACTCCATTACTCCGGCTTTTATTAATTCCTTTTCGAGAGGAGCGTATCATGGAAGATGTCGTTTCTCAGGAAAAACTGCTGGAGAAGTATTTAATGGAGAATGAAAAAGCGCCGGCAGTTAAATTGTTATTTGAGTTAATTGTCAAGCATGCCCGGGCCAATCATTTTTCTAAAGCAGACGCATTGCGAGAAAAGCTTTTTGAGGTGGATCCCATGGCGTTACCTGAGATTGTGAAATCCGCCGAAATCATTGAGAACGCAAAAATCGCCGCCATCGATCAAGTCCATCTGCA